>JACQAG010000073.1 GCA_016195085.1 Pseudomonadota bacterium
CGCTGCGGATGGCGGTCGAGCGACGGGACGCTTGATTGCAGGTCATCGATCCCTCCTTGCAAAGTGTGTTCGACAACCCTTTGCTAGCGCATCAGGCCGCCATCCACACCCTCATAGGATCTTGACCCGCGCATCCACGTGGCGCCGCTTGCACAACGGATGACGTGGATTGCCGGGACAAGCCCGGCAATGACGACTCGAGTTTGCGGGTAGTTTCGGTCAGAAATACCGCGCTAGGTTCCGGCGAATCCGCTCAAGCGGCTTCTCGGTCGTATCCGGCGGCACGAATTCTCGGCCGGTGATGGTCTCGAAGGCGCGCACATAGACCTCTGCAGTTTCGAAGATGATCTCGGCCGGGATCTCCGGAATGGGGTCCTTGTAGGGATCGCAGCGCTGGACCACCCAATTGCGCACGAAGTCCTTATCGAAGCTCTCCGGCCGCTCACCCCGATCGAAGCGGCGTTGGTAACTGGTCTCGAACCAGTAGCGGCTGCTGTCGGAGGTGTGGATCTCGTCGGCGAGCACGATCTTGCCATCGGGATCGAGGCCGAACTCGTATTTGGTGTCCGCCAGGATGAGCCCGCGTTTGGCCGCGACCTCCTGTCCCAGGGCGAAGAGCGCCAGCGCGTAGGCGGACACGCTTTGCCACTGGGTCTTCGTCATCAGCCCGCGACCGAGGATCGCCGCTTCGGTCAAGGGCTCGTCATGGCCGCCATCGGCGGCCTTGGTGGTGGGGGTGATGATCGGCCGCGGCAGCTTCTGGTTGGGTCGCATGCCGTCGGCGAGGCGGATCCCGTACATCTCCCGCAGGCCCGCCTTGTACATGGTCAGGATCGAGGTAGCGGTGGTGCCGGCGAGGTAGTCGCGAACCACGATCTCCACCGGCAGGATGGCGAGCCGTCTTCCCACCACCACATTGGGGTCGGGATAATCGAGGACATGGTTCGGGCAGAGATCGGCCGTGGCCTCGAACCAGAAGCGCGCCATCTGGGTCAGCACCTGGCCCTTGAAGGGAATGACGGCGAGCGCCCGGTCGAAGGCGCTCAAGCGGTCGGTGGCGATGATGATTCGTCGCCCGTCCGGCAGATCGTAATTGTCCCTGACCTTGCCCCGGTAGTGCTTGGGCAGCTCGGCGATGGTCGCCTCGCTCAGCACCTGATGCGCCTGCGCCCGCAAGCCCGCCATGTCCATCCGCTTTGACCCCTGACACTATGACCGGTCCCCCGAGCCTATGCGCAGGCCAGACCAGAAGGAAAGGTATCGATGCCGAAGCAAACCTTGATTCCCGAGAATCTCAGCTTCCAGCCACGGCCGAGCTATCCCTATTCGCCCGGCACCAAAGCCGGCGGCTTCGTCTTCACTGCCGGACAGATCGCTTGGGATGCATCGGGTAAGCTCGTCGGCTTGGGTGATATTCGCGCCCAGACCCGCCAGACCTTGGCCAATGTCGTCTCGATTCTGGCGAAGGGCGGGGCCACGCCGGCCGATGTGCTGAAATGCAACGTCTACCTCGCCGACATGCGCTACTTCAGCCAGATGAACGAAGAATTCCGGAAAATCTTCCCCAGGGACCCGCCGGCGCGCACCACGGTCGAGGCGCGGCTGGCCGAACCGGAGATGCTGGTGGAGATCGAGGCGGTGGCCTTCGTCGGCTGATCTCTGCGGTCGGCATGGGCCTGCGGCCGCAGGGGCCGGCGAAGCTGGCGCGTCCGCCGCCGGCCATGCTAGCTTTGCCGTGCTGTCGCGACAGGGAAGTTCGGTGACGCGGTTCGTCCGCCAGGCCGGCGCTGCCCCCGCAACTGTAACGGGCGAGATCGCGCATCGCTCAAGACCACTGGTCCGTGAGACGGGCTGGGAAGGTCGATGGGCGATCTGGGACCCCGAGCCAGGAGACCTCCGCGACGGCGCCCTTCGGGACTTGGTCCTCGGGTGGAGGATGGTACCCATGACTGACGCGTCTGCCGTCGGCTCCCTTGGCCGGCGATCGGCACCGAAACTCACGCTGGTTCTGGGCGGCGCCCGCTCGGGCAAGAGCGCCTATGCCGAGGGCTTGGCCCTCGAGATGGCGGCCGGGGGCCGGATCACCTACATCGCCACCGCCGAGGCGGGCGACGAGGAGATGGCCGAGCGCATCCGCCGCCATCGCGCCCGTCGCGATTCGGCCTGGAAGACCGTCGAGGAGCCGCTCGGCCTTCCGGCCGCACTCGCCCGCCATGGCCGCTCGGGTGGGCCCGTCATCGTCGACTGCCTCACTCTCTGGCTCTCCAACCTCATGGGTGCCGGCCGCGACGTCGCCGCCGCCACCGCGGCCTTGTTGCAGACCCTGGCCGGGCTTGCCGGGCCGATCATTCTCATCACCAACGAGGTCGGCCAGGGGATCGTGCCGGAGAACAAGCTCGCCCGCGAATTCCGCGATCTGGCCGGCCTCGCCAACCAGCGCCTGGCGGCGGCAGCCGATCGGGTGGTGCTGGTGGTGGCCGGTCTGCCCGTCATCCTCAAGGAGGCGGCCGTGACCGCCGGAGCCAATCGATGAAGCCGCGTCTGCCCACCACCATCGTCACCGGCTTTCTCGGCGCCGGCAAGACCAGCCTCATCCGCAATCTCATCGCGACATCCGAGGGCAGGCGGCTCGCCTTCGTCATCAACGAATTCGGCGAGCTCGGCATCGACCGCGAGCTGCTCTTGGGCTGCGGGCTCGCCGGCTGCGAGGACGACGACATCGTCGAGCTGGCGAATGGCTGCATCTGCTGCACCGTCGCCGACGATTTCCTGCCGACGATGGCCAAGCTCATCGAGCGCGCGGATCCGCCCGATCACATCGTGATCGAGACCTCCGGCCTGGCCTTGCCGAAGCCGCTCATCCAGGCCTTCAACTGGCCCGAGGTGAAGAGCCGGACCACGGTCGACGGGGTGGTGGCGGTGATCGATGCCGCCGCCGTCGCCGCCGGGCGGTTTGCCAGCGACCCCGCGGCCTTGGCCAAGCAGCGGGCGGAGGATCCCGCACTCGATCACGACAACCCCTTGGAAGAGGTGTTCGAGGATCAGCTGCGCGCCGCCGATGTGGTGGTGCTGAACAAGACGGACCTCATCGAGGCGGCCGCGCTCGCTCGGGTGCGCGCGCAGGTCGCCGCCGCGGTCGGCCCCTGCGTCAAGATCCTGGAGGCGGCCCATGGCGCGCTCAGCGCGCGGTACCTCCTCGGTCTCGATGCCGCCGCCGAGGACGATCTGGCATCGCGTCCTTCGCATCACGACCTCGAAGGCGAGCACGACCACGAGGATTTCGAGAGCTTCGTCGTCGGCCTGCCGCCGATCGACGATCTCCCGGCCTTGGAATCCCGGCTGCGCGCAGCGGTTGCCGCCCACGACATCCTCCGGGTGAAGGGCTTTCTCGCCGTTCCCGGCAAGGATCTCCGGCATGTGCTGCAAGGGGTGGGCATGCGCTTCCAGGGCTACTTCGATCGTCCCTGGCATGCGGGCGAGCCCCGCGTGGGCGAGCTGGTGGTGATCGGCCTCAAGGGCCTCGACCGCGACGCCATCGCCCGGCAGATCCGCGGCTGATGGCGACGCCCCTGATGTCGGCATTTGCAAATTATTTAAGTCGTCATGCCCGGGCTTGTCCCGGGCATCCACGTGGCACCGCTGCACCGCCGAAGACGTGGATGCCCGGGACAAGCCCGGGCATGACGAAGTGTATTCTGGGAGCGCGGCGTCGGGGCGTTTCTACTCGAGGCAGGGCCTAGCCATGCACCTCTTGGCAACCGAGCCCGGCCAGATCGATAGCGGTGCTGCCGCGGTCGATCTCGCCCAGAGCCCGGGCGAGATCGTCTTTCTCTCCGCCGCCGACAGCGAGATCGCCTGCCTCGCCGCGGCAGCCCGCTTGCTGGGCCCGGAGCAGAGTCTGCCCTCGCTCCGGCTCGCCAATCTCATGCGCCTCCGGCACAACCTCTCGGTCGATCTCTATGTCGACAAGATCGTGCAGCACGCGCGGCTGGTCGTCGTCCGGCTGTTGGGCGGCCGCGGCTATTGGCCTTACGGCGTCGAACGCATCGCCGCTATTTGCCGCCAGCGCGGCATAAAACTGGCATTACTCCCCGGAGACGACCGGGCCGATCCGGACCTGGCGGAATTGTCGACCCTGCCTCTCGATGCCGCAGAGCGCCTCTGGCGCTACGGCATCGAGGGCGGCCTCGCCAATGCCAAGGCCTGGCTCCTCTATGCCGCCTCGCTCATCGGCGGGGAGCTGCCCTGGCGCGAGCCGATCCCGCTCATGCGCGCCGGTCTCTACTGGCCGGGCTTGGCGGCGCCCGATCTTGCCGTCCTTCGCGGCCAGTGGCAGGACCAGGCGCCGGTCGCCGCACTGGTCTTCTACCGGGCCTTGGTGCAGGCCGGAAACCTCGCCGCCATCGACGCGCTCCTCGATAGGCTGGCGGCGGCGGGCCTCAACCCGCTGCCGATCTTCGTCGCCTCGCTCAAGGACCGGCAGTCGGCCACCATGCTCCGCCACCTCATCCAGCAGGTGCCGCCCGCTATCGTGCTGAACGCCACCGGCTTCGCCGTCTCCGATCCGGGCGGCGTCCATCACCCCGGGCCGTTCGCCGAGGCGGATTGCCCGGTCCTGCAGGTGGTCCTCTCCGGTTCGAGCGAGGCCGCCTGGCGCACCGAGACCCGCGGTCTCTCGCCCGCCGACATCGCCATGAACGTCGCCCTCCCCGAGGTCGATGGCCGTATTCTGGCCGGTGCGGTCTCCTTCAAGGCGCCGCCCCGGCGCTGCGATCTGACCCAAGCCGAGATCGTGGAATACGCGGCGGTCGCCGATCGCGTCCGCTTCGTGGCGACGCTGGCCGCCGCCTGGGTCCGCCTCAAGCGGACGGCGCCGGCCGAGCGCCGCATCGCCGTGGTGCTCGCCAACTACCCCAACCGCGATGCCCGCATCGGCAACGGCGTCGGACTCGATACGCCGCAATCGACCACGGTGGTGCTGGCCGCCCTCGAGGACGCCGGCTACCGCGTCCAGCGCCGGCCCGCCGACGGCAGGGCGCTGATCGAGCGGTTGCTGGCCGGGCCGACCAATGCGGCCGGCTCGGCTCAAAGGCCGGCGGCGATCATGCTGCCGCTCAAACGTTACCTCGCGTTTCTGCAGGGTCTGACGCCCGAGCTCAAGCGCGCGGTCTTGGATCGCTGGGGGGCGCCCGAAGCCGATCCGTTCTTCCGCAAGACCGGCTTCGCCCTGCCGATTTTGGATCTCGGCAACGTCGTCGTCGGCGTGCAGCCGGCGCGCGGCTACAACATCGATCCTGCCGGCAGCTACCACGATCCGGCCCTGGTGCCGCCCCATGGCTATCTCGCCTTCTATGCCTGGCTGCGTCACAGCTTCGATGCGCATGCGCTGGTGCATCTGGGCAAGCACGGAAACCTCGAATGGCTGCCGGGCAAATCGGTGGCGCTTTCCGGCTCCTGCTGGCCGGAAGCGGCGCTTGGCGCGCTGCCGCATCTCTATCCCTTCATCGTCAATGATCCGGGCGAGGGGACGCAAGCCAAGCGCCGCGCCCAGGCGGTCATCATCGATCATCTGACGCCGCCCTTGACCCGGGCCGGCAGCTACGGCGCCTTGGCCGAGCTCGAGGGCCTCATCGACGAGTACTACGAAGCCGCTTCCCTCGATCCCCGGCGTCTGCAGCCGCTGTCGCGCCAGATCCGCGATCTCAGCCAGCAAAGCGGCCTCGCCGGCGATTGCGGCATCGCCGCCACCATGCCCGAGGCCGAGGCTTTGCAGCTTCTCGATCGCCATCTCTGCGAGCTGAAGGAGCTGCAGATCCGCGACGGCCTGCATGTCTTCGGCCGCGCGCCCGAGGGCGGGCTCCTGAGCAATCTCCTGGTGGCGCTGGCGCGAGCACCGCGAGGGTCGGGAGCGGGCGATGCCTCGCTGATCCGCGCGCTCGCCGAGGATCTCGCCCTCGGCTTCGATCCACTGGCCGCCGATCTCAGCCTCGCCTGGACGGGGCCGCATCCGGCCTGCCTCGACGACGGCGGCCCCTGGCGGATCGCGGGCGATACGGTCGAGCGTCTGGAGCATCTGGCCCATGAGCTTGTCGTCGGACGGTCTACACCCGCCGCCGACTGGCAACGGACCCGCGCCGTGCTGGCGACGGTCGAGACCGTGCTTCGCCCGGCGGTCATGCGCTCGGGCGCCGCCGAGCTCGAAGGGCTGCTGCGCGGTCTCGACGGCGGCTTCGTGCCGCCGGGACCCTCGGGTGCCCCCACCCGCGGCCGCCCGGAGGTGCTGCCCACCGGCCGCAACTTCTATTCCGTCGACACCCGCGCGGTGCCGACTCCGGCGGCGTGGCTCTTGGGCTGGAAGTCGGCGAGTCTTCTGCTCGAGCGCCACGCCCAGGAGCATGGCTCCTATCCCAAGCGCGTCGCCCTTTCGGCCTGGGGCACCGCCAATATGCGCACCGGCGGCGATGACATCGCGCAGGCCCTCGCGCTCATCGGCGCGCGTCCGACCTGGGATCAGGCCTCGCGGCGGGTGACCGGATTCGAGATCCTGCCGGTTGGCGTTCTCGGCCGGCCGCGCGTCGATGTGACCTTGCGCGTCTCCGGTCTGTTTCGCGACGCCTTCCCCGGCCTCATCGATCTCGTCGACTCCGCCGTCCGCGCCGTCGCGGCACTTACCGAACCGGAATCCGACAATCCGCTGGCCCGGCAAGTCGCCGAGGACGAAGTGCGGCTGGCGGAAGGCGGCCTCACGCGGGAGGAGGCGCGCCGGCGGGCGAGCTGGCGGGTGTTCGGCTCGATGCCGGGAGCCTACGGCGCCGGGCTGCAGGCGCTGATCGACGAGGGCGGCTGGCAGACGCAAGGCGATCTGGCCGAGAGCTACCTCGCCTGGGGCGGCTGGGCCTATGGCGCCGGTGCGGGCGGGATCGCCGCCCGCGACCGCTTCGAGGCGCGGCTCGCCCAGGTGGACGCGGTCCTGCACAACCAGGACAACCGTGAGCATGATCTCCTGGACAGCGACGACTATTACCAGTTCGAAGGCGGGCTCGCCGCCGCCGTCACCCATCTCGCCGGCCGGCGGCCGGCGATCTACCACAACGATCACGCCCGGCCGGAGACGCCGCAGATTCGCACCCTCGAGGAAGAGATCGCCCGCATCGTCCGCGGCCGTGCGGTCAATCCGAAGTGGATCGAGGGCGTGATGCGCCACGGCTACAAGGGCGCAGCCGAGATCGCGGCCACGGTCGACTACCTCTTCGCCTTCGCCGCCACCACCGGCGCGGTGCGGCCGCACCACTTCGATCTCGTCTACGAGGCCTACCTCGCCGACGATAAGGTTCGCTCTTTCCTTGCTCTGGCCAATCCCGATGCGCTCGCCGACATCGCCTCGCGGCTGGCCGAGGCGGAGGCGCGCGGCCTCTGGCGTCCCCGCGGCAACCGCGTGCATGTCGAGCTAGGCGAGCTTACGCGGGGGCCGCGGGATCGGGCCGGGGAAGTGGCGGCATGAACGCCGAGGAAGAGGCCGAGCTCAATCGCCGCCACGCCTTCAAGATGGCCAAGCGCAAGGCGTTTCGGGAGAAACTGCTGGCGACCAAGACCGAGGAGCGCGGCCTCGTCATCGTCCATACCGGCAAGGGCAAGGGCAAATCGACTGCGGCCTTCGGCCTGGTTATGCGCGCCTTGGGCCACGGCATGCGGGTGGGGGTGGTGCAGTTCGTCAAGGGTGCGTGGAGCACCGGGGAGCGCCTGGTGCTCGAGCGCTTCCCGGATCTGGTGAGTCTCCGCACGATGGGCGAAGGCTTCACCTGGGAAACCCAGGACCGGGCCCGCGACATCGCCGCGGCGGAGAGCGCCTGGGCGGCGGCGAAGACGATGATCGCCGATCCGAGCTATCGTCTGATCGTGCTGGACGAGCTCAACATCGTGCTCCGCTACGACTATCTGCCGCTGGCCGACGTGCTGGCGACGCTGCGGACCAAGCCGCCGGGCTTGCACGTGGTGATCACCGGGCGCAACGCCAAACCCGCGCTGGTTGAACTCGCCGATCTGGTTACTGAAATGACCCTCATCAAGCATCCGTTCCAAGCCGGCGTGAAGGCACAGCCGGGGATCGAATTCTAGAGAAGGAGAAGACCGATGATACGTCTTGTGACCCTCCTCGTTGCGTTGGTTCTCGGCGCCTCGCCCGCGCGAGCGATCAACGACGCGGAGCTGCTGGTCGACAAGGCCAAGGGCGCCGTCGAAGCCGTCTTGAGCGAACCGAACTACAGCTCGGTGCGCGAGCGCGTGCAGAACGCCTGGGGCGTGCTGATCATACCGCAGCTGGTCAAGGCCGGCTTCTTCCTCGGCGGCGAAGGCGGCATGGGCGTGCTCTTGGCGCAAAATCCCCGCGGCACCTGGTCGAGCCCGGCCTTCTACACGGTTGCCGCCGGCTCGATCGGCTTGCAGTTCGGCGTGCAGTCGCAGGAGATGCTGTTCGTGGTGGTGACTGAGAAGGGGATGAATTCTCTGCTCTCGACTCAGGTCAAGCTCGGTGGCGACGTCAGCATCGCTGTCGGCCCGATGGGTGCCGGCCTTGCGGCTTCGACCGTCGGCAGCCCCGGCGCCGACATCCTGGCTTACGCGAAGTCGGTCGGTCTCTTTGGCGGGGCTTCGCTCGAAGGCGCGGTGATCAAACCCTCGGAAAGCTACAACGAGATGTATTACGGGCAGAAGGTGAGCCCGCGGGAGATCCTGATCGATCGCCGGGTGCACAATCCCCAAGCCGACAGTCTCAAGACCGCGCTTGGACCGAAATAACCGCATCGGGCGCCGGCGCGGCCGCGTGCCGGCGCTGATGATCCAGGGCACCGGCTCGGACATCGGCAAGTCGCTGCTGGTGGCGGGCTTGGCGCGCGCCTATACGCGAATGGGCTTGAGCGTGCGCCCGTTCAAGCCGCAGAACATGTCGAACAATGCCGCGGTGACGGCCGAAGGCGGCGAGATCGGCCGCGCCCAGGCGCTCCAGGCCAGGGCCTGCGGCGTCAAGCCGGTGGCCGACATGAATCCCGTTTTGCTGAAGCCGGAAAGCGAGCGGGGCGCGCAAGTGGTCGTGCAGGGCCGGGTCGCCGGCCGCGCCAGCGCCTTGGATTATCACCAGCTGAAGCCGAGCCTGATGCCGCGCGTGCTCGAGAGCTTCGGCCGACTCGCCGCCGAGGCGGATCTGGTCCTGGTCGAAGGCGCGGGCAGCCCGGCGGAAGTCAATCTGAGAGAAGCCGACATCGCCAATATGGGCTTCGCCGAAGCCGCCGATCTGCCGGTCCTCCTGGTGGCCGACATCGATCGCGGCGGCGCGATCGCCAGCCTCGTCGGCACCCATGCGCTCTTGTCGGCCTCGGAGCGCTACCGCCTCAAGGGCTACCTCATCAACAAGTTTCGCGGCGATCCCGCCCTCTTCGAGCCGGCGCTCGCCATCATCGCCGAGCGCATCGGACTTTCCTGCCTCGGCATCGTGCCTTGGTTCGCCGAGGCCGGGCTGCTTCCGGCCGAGGATGCGATGGCGCTCGAGCGCCCTCTTGCTCCCGCCGTCGCGCGGCCGATCAAGGTCGCGGTGCCGCGGCTGGCGCGCATCGCCAATTTCGACGATCTCGATCCGCTCCGCGGCGAGACGGACGTTTCGGTCGAGATCGTGCCGCCGGGCAAGCCCTTGCCGGAGGATGCCACGCTGGTGCTGCTGCCCGGCAGCAAGGCGACCCTCGCCGATCTTCGCCAGCTTCGCGCCGAAGGCTGGGACATCGACATCCTGGCGCATCATCGCCGCGGCGGCCGCATCCTTGGCCTCTGCGCGGGCTACCAGATGCTGGGACGGAGCGTCTCCGATCCCGACGGCATCGAGGGGAGTGCGGGCACCGTGGCCGGGCTCGGTCTCTTGGATGTCGAGACGGTGCTCACGTCCGAGAAGACCTTGGTCGAAACCAGGGGCCGCCATCTCGCGACCGGGACTTGGGTCGCCGGCTATGAGATGCATCTCGGCCGGACCGAGGGGCCGGGTCGGCAGCGCCCTGCCCTCATGCTGGGCGATCGGCCGGAGGGTGCCTGCTCGGACGATGGCCTCATCGAAGGCTGCTATCTCCACGGCATCTTCGCCGCCGACGCGTTCCGCCAGGCTTTCCTCGCGCGCCTCCGCAACGGGCGCCTTCAGGGCGAAGCCTATGAGGCGCGCATCGAGTCCATCCTCGACCACCTGGCCGATCATCTCGCGGCCTCGATCGATCTCGCCCGCGTGCTGGAGATCGCCCGTGCGCGCTAAAGCGCTAGTCCAGGTACAAGGCGGCCGTCAGCAGGGCCGCGACCAGGCCCGCATCGATCAGGCAGGCGATGACATAGAGGTTGAGCGCCCGGCGAATGTCCTGATGGGTGGCGCGCGCCCGACCGCCGCCGATCCAAGGATCGTTCACCACCAGCTCCGGATAGCGTCTGGGCCCGGCAAGCGCCAACCCGAGCGCGCCCGCCATCGCCGCTTCCGGCCATCCGGCATTGACCGAGCGGTGGCTGCCGGCGTCGCGCCCCATGGTGGCGAGCGCCGCCAGCGGTCTGGCGCCGGGAGCGAAGAGGGCGGCCGAGGCGATGATCAGGCCGGACAGCCTCGCCGGCACGAGGTTGAGCGCGTCATCCAGGCGCGCGGCCGCCTTGCCGAAATGCTCGTAGCGGGGCGAGCGGTGGCCGATCATGCTGTCCAGCGTGTTTGCGGTCTTGTAGAGGAAGAGGCCGGGAAGCCCGAAGACCGCCGTCCACAAGACCGGCGCCACCACGCCGTCGGAGAAATTCTCGGCCAAGGATTCGATCGCCGCCCGCGCCACCCCGTGCTCGTCCAGCTGGTTCGGATCGCGGCCGACGATGCGCGATACCTGGATCCGCGCCGCCGCCAACCCATCCTCGGCAAGCGCCCGGCGTACCGCTTCGACATGGTCGTAGAGGCTGCGCTGGGCCACCAGCGTCACCATCAGGAAGAGGGCGACGATGAGGCCGAGCTTGCTGCGGGTAGAGAGCCATTGCAGCCCCAGGCCGAGGGCGACGGCCGCACCGGTCAGGATCGCCGCCGTCGCCACGCCGCGCCAGAAGCGGTCGCGCTCGCCCCGTGTGATGCGGTTGAGGCGCCGGTCGAACCAGCCGATGGTATTGCCGATCAGCACCACCGGATGCGGGACATAGCGGAAGAGGAAGGGCAGCTCGCCCACATAGGCATCGATCGCCAGCGCGAGCAGGAGGAGGCCCAGAATTTCGACCCCGTGCCCGCCGATGCCGATCATGGATGGACCATGCCCGGCCCGATCTTGGACGTCAACGAAATGACCCATCCGACAATCAAAGCGAAAGAAAGACCGTGACCATGGATGAGACCGCCGTTTTCGTTTGCGGCCATGGCAGCCGCGATCCCGATGCGATCCGAGAGTTCGAGCTGGTCGCCAAGGGCATTCGTCAGCGCCTGCCGCATTACGACGTCGAAACCGGATATCTCGAATTCGCGCGGCCGATCATCCATGAAGGCTTGAAGAAGCTGGTGGACCGCGGCGCCAAGCACATCCTGGCCCTGCCCGGCATGCTGTTCGCGGCTGCCCATGTCAAGAACGACCTCCCCTGGGAATTGAACAGCTTCGTCGCCGCCAATCCCGGCATCCGCATCGCCTTCGGGCGCGAGCTGGCGATCGAGCCGAAATTGCTGCGGGCATCGGCCGAGCGCATCGCTGCTTCCATCGCCGGTGCCAAAGGTGCCGTCTCGCTTCAGGACAGCCTGCTGGTCGTAGTCGGCAGAGGCACCAACGACCCCGATGCGAACTCCAACGTCGCCAAGGTCACGCGCATGCTGTGGGAAGGCATGGGCTTCGGCTGGGCCGAGACCGCCTATTCCGGCGTGGCGCATCCGCGCGTCGATGAAGCGCTCGAACGGGCGGTGCGCTTGGGCTTTCGCCGCATCATCGTCTTTCCCTACTTCCTGTTCACCGGCATCCTGGTCAAGCGCATCTACTCCCAGACCGACGCGGTGGCCGAGCGCCATCCCGAGATCGAGTTCGTGAAGGCGGGCTATCTCAAGGATCACGCGTTGGTGCTGGACAGCTTCGCCGACCGGGTCGAAGAGATCCTCGCCGGCGACAACCGCATGAACTGCCAGCTCTGCAAATACCGCGAGCAGCTCGTCGGCTACGAGGCCGAGCTGGGCGCCCGCCAGGAAGGCCATCACCACCATGTGCGTGGGCTCGGCACCGATGCCGAGCCCGGCCACGCGCTCCATCGCCATGGCAACGGCCATGGTCATCATCATGGCGATGGATATGATCACCATCATCACCATCACCACGGGCCGAACGACAAGGCGCGCTGATGCGGATGCGTACGAGACCCCCCTCCCTATCCCTCCCCCTCAAGGGGGGAGGGGATAAGAATGAGCACGAACATCCTTCCCCCTCCCCCCTTGAGGGGGAGGGTCGGGGAGGGGGGTGCCGGCGAGCGGACTATCTTCGCGACCCCGATGAGATCATGCGGCGGTCTTTCGCCATCCTGCGCCAGGAAACGGATGTCTCGAAGCTCGCGCCCGATCTGGCCGAGGTGGCGCTTCGCCTGGTGCACGCCTCGGGCATGCCCGACATCGTCGCCGATCTTCGGGCCAGTCCCGATGCGGCAAGGCGCGGCCGCGAGGCCTTGGCCGCCGGCCGGCCGATCCTCTGCGATGCGGAGATGACGGCGGCGGGCGTCACCCGCAGGCACCTCCCTGCTGGCAATCGCGTGGTAGTGAGCTTGGGCGACCTCCATGTGCCGGAGCTGGCCCAGCGCCACCGCACCACGCGATCGGCGGCCGCCGTGGAGCTTTGGCGCCCCTACCTGGCGGGATCCGTGGTCGCCATCGGCAACGCGCCGACGGCGCTGTTTCATCTGCTCGAAATGCTCGCGGACGGCGCGCCGCCGCCGGCGCTGATCCTGGGTTTCCCCGTCGGTTTCGTCGGCGCGGCGGAGAGCAAGGCGGCGCTGGCTGAGAATACTAGCGGGCTCGGCTTCATCACTCTCCTCGGGCGCCGCGGCGGCAGTGCGATGGCGGCGGCGGCGGTGAATGCGCTGGCGCTAGGCGCCAAGGCGGCGTCATGACGCCCTGGCTCTCCGTGGTCGGCATCGGCGAGGATGGGCTCGACGGCTTGAGCCCGTCGGCCCGCGCGCTGGTGGGCTCCGCCGAAGTGCTGGTGGGCGGCGAGCGTCATCTGGCGCTGGTACCCGGGATCGGTATCGAGCGGCTGACCTGGCAGCGCCCGCTCTCCGGCACCGTGGAGGCGATCAAGGCGCGCGCCGGCAAGCGCGTCACCGTGCTCGCCTCCGGAGATCCGCTTTGCTACGGCATCGGGGTCACGCTTGCCCGGCATTTCGACGCCGCCGACATGGTGATGATCCCGGCACCGGGGGCGGTCAGTCTCGCCGCCGCGCGGCTCAGCTGGCCGATCGCCGAGATCGACGTGGTCACGCTGCACGGTAGGCCGCTCTCCTTGCTTGCGGCCTGGCTCCGCCCGGGAGCCCGCCTGATTGCGCTCAGCGAAGATGGCGGCACGCCTGAAGCGGTCGCGCGCTTTCTGGCCGAGCACGGCTTTGGGCCCAGCACCATCACCGTGTTGGAGCATTTAGGCGGGCCGAAGGAGCGGCGCCTGGAGGCGAGTGCCGCCGATTGGCGCCATGGTGACATTGCCGATCTCAACACCATTGCCATCGACTGCCGCGCGGCACCCGGTGCCGCCTGGCTGCCGCGCGTCCCTGGCCTTCCCGACGAAGCCTATGCCCATGACGGCCAGCTCACCAAGCGCGAGGTGCGCGCGGCGACGCTCGCCCTCTTGGCGCCGCGGCCTCGCGGCCTGCTCTGGGACGTTGGTGCCGGCGCTGGCTCGATTGCGATCGAATGGCTCCGAGCGGAGCCCACCGCGGAAGCGATCGCCATCGAGCGGGATCGTGAGCGTGCTAGCCGCATCGCTCAGAATGCGAGCGCGCTCGGCGTGCCGCGGCTGAGGGTCGTCGAGGGCACGGCGCCGGGGGCGCTCGCCGGTCTGGCCGCACCGGATGCGGTCTTCCTCGGCGGCGGGCTCGCCGAAGAGGGGCTGATCGAGGCGTGCTGGGCCGCCCTCAATCCGGGCGGCACTCTCGTCGCCAATGCGGTGACGGTCGAGGGCGAGGCAGTGCTCTTCCGCCACCACGCGCTCCGCGGCGGCGGGCTCAGCCGCATCGCGATCGCCCGTGCCGAGCCGGTCGGCGGCTTTTCCGGCTGGCGGCCGCTGATGCCGGTCACCCAATGGGTGGCCTCGAAGCGGTGAGCGGCCGGGTCTATGGCATTGGGATCGGTCCCGGCGACCCCGATCTCATCACCGTGAAGGCGCTGAAGCGATTGCAGGCCGCAGCGGTGATCGTCTATCCCGCCCTCGAGGATGGCGACAGCCTGGCGCGCGCCATCGTGGCCTGCCATCTCCCCGGCGGCCAGCGCGAGATCGTCATCCGCGTGCCGATGCTGGCGGAGCGCTTTCCTGCCCAGGAGGTCTACGACCATGCCGCCCTGGAGATCGGCCGCGAGCTGGAAGCCGGATGCGACGTCGCCGTGCTCTGCCAGGGCGATCCGTTCTTCTACGGCTCTTTCATGTATCTCTTCGGCCGGCTCGCCCAGCGCTTCCCGGTCGAAGTGATCCCCGGCGTCTCCTCGCTGACTGCGTCGGCTGCCGTGCTGGGGGCACCCTTGGCGGCGCGCAACGACGTGCTGACCGTCATCCCGGCGCCGCTGCCGGAGGCGGAGCTCGAGCGCCGCCTCGCCGCGACCGACGCTGCGGCGATCATCAAGGTCGGACGGCATCTGGAGAAGGTGCGTCGGGTCCTGTCGCGGCTGGGGCTGATCGACCGCTGCCGCTATGTCGAGCACGCCACCATGCAAAACCAGCGCATCCTCGCTCTTGGCGATGTGACGGTGGGCGAAGCGCCGTATTTTTCCATGGTGCTGGTGCATGCGCGGGGCGAAGCGTGGCGATGACGCCTCCCGGTCGGGCCGTCGCGCTCGTGGCGCTCAGCGCCGCCGGCGGCATCCTCGCGCGCCGGTTGCAGCTGGTCTTGCCGGGAAGCCGCGTGCATGGACTTGCCGGCCGCATCCTATCGGCCGATGCCAGCTTCGCCGATGTCGGCGCGCATCTGCGCCACCTCTTCGCCGAAGGCACGCCGATCGTCGGCTGCTGCGCGGCCGGCATCCTCATTCGTGCGCTGGCACCCTTGCTCAAGGACAAGTCCGCGGAACCGCCGGTGGTCGCGGTCGCCGAGGATGGGAGTGCGGTCGTGCCGCTTCTGGGCGGCCATCACGGCGCCAACGGGCTCGCGCGCCGCATCGCCGATGCGCTCGGAATCGAACCGGCGATCACCACCGCGGGTGAGCTCGGCCTCGGCCTCGCCCTCGAGGATCCGCCGCCGGGCTGGCGCATCGAAGATGCAAAGGGCGTGAAGACGGTCGCTGCGGCACTTCTCGCGGGCGAACCGGTGGAGCTCCACGTCGAGGCGGGCGATGCCGGCTGGCTCACCGATGCCGCCGTTTCTTTTGCGGGCGGCAGCGCCGCGGCGGCAATGCCGCTTTCGATCCGGGTCAGCGACCGGGCCAGCGCCACCGCGAGCCTCGTGCTGCGCCCGCCGAGCCTGGCACTCGGTGTCGGCTGCGAGCGCGATGCTTCTCCCGATGAGCTGGCGCGCCTGGTGGAGACGAGTTTGACGGCGGCGGATCTGGCCTCCGCCTCAATCGCCTGCGTCGCCTCGATTGAGCTCAAGGCGGACGAGCCTGCCGTGCTGGAGCTGGCGCGGCACCTCGGCGTGCCGGCCCGCTTCTTCACCGCCCTCGAGCTGGAAGCGATGACCCCGCGCCTTGTCAATCCATCCGAAGTGGTGTTTCGCGAGACCGGCTGCCATGGCGTGGCCGAAGGTGCAGCACTCGCCGCCGCCGGCGCGGGCGCCGCCCTCCTCGTCGAGAAGACCAAGTCCGAGCGCTGCACCATGGCGCTGGCCCGGGCTGCCGGCGACATCCAAGCCGGTGCGGTCGGGCGCAAGCGGGGTGAGCTCGCCATCGTCGGGATCGGCCCGGGGAGCGAGGCCTGGCGCTCGCCGGAGGTGGCCGAAGCGCTGGCCGCCGCCGAGGCGCTGGTCGGCTATGGCCTCTATCTCGATCTACTCGGGCCCATGGCCGCCGGTCGGCCGCACTATCGCAGTGCCCTTGGCGCCGAGAGCGAGCGGGCGCGCCAAGCGCTGGATCTGGCCGCCGCCGGCTCCCGCGTGGCGCTGGTGTCTTCCGGCGATGCCGGCATCTATGGCTTGGCCGCTCTCGTCTTCGAGCTTCTGGATCAGGAGAACCGGCCGGAGTGGAACCGCATCGCGGTCAGGGTGATGCCGGGCATCTCCGCTTTGCAGGCGGCCGCCGCGCGGGTGGGGGCACCACTCGGCCATGATTTCGCCGCCGTCTCGCTCTCCGACCTGATGACGCCCTGGCCCGCCATCGAGCGCCGGCTGGCGGCGGCAGCGTCCGGCGACTTCGTGCTGGCCCTCTACAATCCGCGCTCGGAGCGGCGCCGGCACCAGCTCGATCGCGCCCGCGACATTCTCTTGGCGCACCGCGCTCCCGACACGCCGGTGGTGCTGGCGCGCAATCTCGGGCGCGCGGGCGAGCGCGTTCAAACAATCCGCCTCGCCGATCTCAACGCCGACGCCGTCGACATGCTGACCCTGGTCATCATCGGCAGCAGCACCACCCGCCGCCTCGAACGCGGACGGCGCGGTTGGGTCTACACGCCAAGGGGATACGCTGATAAGGGTTCTGGCGGATCGAATGCACGCATCGAGACCCCTCACCCTGGCCCTCTCTCCGGGGTGGGATTTGGGAGGGGTGAGGATCACCCCTCCCCGACCCTCCCTGGGGGAGAGGGGACCGGAGTCCGAGTCGTGTTCCCTCTCCCACCGGGAGAGGGCCAGGGTGAGGGGTCGTCGTAGAACGATGGCTCGTACTCGCCCATGACCGTGCATTTCATCGGCGCCGGGCCGGGCGCACCCGACCTCATCACGGTGCGTGGCCTGGCGCTGATCCGCAAGGCGCCGGTCGTGCTCTATGCCGGCTCGCTGGTGCCGCAAGCGGTGGTGGCGGAAGCGCCTGAGGGCGCGCGGGTCGTCGACACCGCACCGCTCACCTTGGACGAGATCGTCGCCGAAATGGCAGCCGCGCACCGGGCCAAGCTCGACGTGGCGCGCGTCCATTCCGGCGATCCCTCGCTCTATGGCGCGATCGCTGAGCAGATGCGCCGGCTGGACCGGCTCGCCATCCCCTATGACGTGACCCCGGGTGTCACCGCCTACGCCGCCGCCGCCGCCGCGCTCAGATGCGAGCTCACACTCCCCGGCGTCACGCAAACGATCATCTTGACGCGGACCGCGGTGCGCGCCTCGCCGATGCCGGCGGGTGAGGAGCTGGAGCGCCTGGCCCAATCGGGCGCCACCTTGGCGATCCATCTCTCGATCAACAATATCGCCCGGGTGGTGCGCGCGCTCACCCCTGGCTACGGCGCGGACTGCCCGGTGGTGGTCGCCTACCGGGTGAGCTGGCCCGATGAGCGTCTCATCCGCGGCACCCTCGCCAGCATCCGTGCCTCGGTGAAGCAGGCCGGCATCACCCGCACCGCGCTCATCCTGGTGGGCCGCGTGCTGGCAAGCGCCGACTTCGAGGACAGCCGGCTCTATGCCGCCGAGCACAGCCATGTGCTCAGGAAACGGCGCTGAGAGCCTGCTCGATCCAGGCGATCGCCTCGGCGATCGAGTCCACCCGCTCGCCCGGCTCCGGCGGCGGCCGGCGTACCATGACCACCGGCAGGTTCGCCTCCCGCGCCGCTTCGATCTTGGCGTAGGTCGCTGGTCCGCCCGAGGCCTTGGCCACCAGCGCGTCGATTTGGTGCCGGCGGATGAGCGCGCGCTCCGCGGGCAGGCTGAACGGACCGCGGCCCAGAATCAATTCATGGGGCCCGAGCGGCAGCGGCGCGGCGGGTGCCTCCACCAGCCGCACCAGAAACCAGATACCGGGCATGTCGGCGAAGGCGTCGAGCTCGCCGGCACCGACGGTGAGCCAAATGCGCTGGCCGACCCTGGGCAGGACCTTGGCGGCGGCGGCGATATCGCCGACTTCGATCCAGCGATCGAGCGGATGCCGGGGCCAAGGAGGACGCGCCAGCACCAGCCGCTTGGATCCGGTCGCAGCGGTCGCCTCGGCCGCATTAGCCGAGATCTGCCGGGCGAAGGGATGGGTTGCGTCGATGACGAGGTCGATTGCCTCCTGCCTGAGATAGCGGGCAAGCCCGTCGGCGCCGCCGAAGCCGCCGATGCGAACCCCACCCTGGGGAATGGCGGGCCGTCCCGTTCGCCCCGCCAGCGAGGAGATGACGGCAAGCCCGGCGCCGAAACGCTGGACCGCTTCGGCGGCGAGCTCGGCGGCTTCCGCGGTGCCGCCCAGGATGAGGAGACGCTTAGGCGCGGGCATGGCCGATGAGCCGACCGGCCCGGTCGAAGATGGCGACGTCGACCGCGGTGCTGCCGGCCAAGGTCGCCAGCGCCACTTCCCGGGCCCGGCGGGCGACGAGCTCGGCCAAGGGCAGGCCCGCTTGATCGGCCAACTCCAGCACGGCACCCGCCGATGCGGCACCCCTGGCGCGATCGGCCAGCCCCGGCGCCGCGCCGAGGCCGAGGAGATCCCGGGCGAGCGCCTCCAGGTCGACGCGGCTGGCACCGGAATGCAGATCGAGGTGGCCGGCGGCCAGCTTCACCAGCTTGCCGAAGCCGCCGGCGATGGTCAGGTGCTGGACCGGGTGGCGGCGGAGATATTTGAGCATGCCGCCGGCGAAGTCGCCCATGTCGATGAGCGCCATCTCCGGGAGCTGATGGAGCTTCCGCACCGCAGCCTCGGAGCTGCGGCCGGTGGCGCCGGCCAGATGAGTCAGCCCCGCGGCCCGAGCCACGTCGATGCCGCTGTGGATGGCGTGGATCCAGGAGGCGCAGGAATAGGGGATGACCACGCCGGTCGTGCCCAGGACGGAGAGGCCGCCCTGGATGCCGAGCCTGGCGTTCATTGTCTTCTTGGCGAGCTCGACGCCGCCCGGGATCGCGATGGTGATGGTGACGTCGGTCGAACCACCCAAGAGCGCGGCCGCCTCGCCGATCGCCTGGCGCAGCATCGCCCGCGGGCCCGGATTGATCGCGGGCTCGCCCGGCGGCACCGGCAGGCCGGCCAGCGTCACCATGCCCACACCCTCGCCGGCGGCAAAGCCGATGCCGCTGCCGGCCGTGGCCCAGGCGACGGTGCTGACGATGGTGGCGCCGTGGGTCACATCCGGATCGTCGCCGGCATCCTTGATGACGCCGGCGGTGGCGCGATCGGAGTCGCGCTGTCGCCGGATGAGCGCGAAGCTCGGCCGCTCGCCGCCGGGCAGCGTGATCGTTACCGTGTCGGGGAACCGCCCGGTAACCAGCGCCTCATAGGCGCCTCGTGCGGCGGCGGTGGCGCAGGCCCCGGTGGTCCAACCCCGGCGCAGTGTCCCTTCGGGCTTGCGGCTCATGGCGGCGGAGTCTAGCCCAGCCACCTCGGCGCGTCAGGCAAGGGATTGCTGAAGGGCGCTATCGTTCAGCCACGGCGATGATCTCCGGCGAGCGCGGTTGAAACGGCACAGCGCTCCAGTCGCCGAACCAGCGGACGGTGGTGAATCCTGCCGCCGTCAGGTGCCGGGCGACGTCTTGCTGCGCCAGAAATCTGAGCACGCTGCGGCCTTTGCGCGTTCTGCCATCGGCAAATTCGTAGTGCGTATCGAAGGCAATCAAGTCCGCCTCATGGGAGACGAGCTGATAATGGACGATGACGTTGCCCCAGGGCTCGACGTGAACCACTTCCCGCGAGGTATCGGACGTCCACGTCTCCCACTCTCGGACGAGCGGATTGCGGGTCTCGAACGCCAGCCGTCCTTGAGGGGCGAGATGCTGCAACGCTGAACGAAGAACCCCGCGGACATCGTCATCGGTCAAGAAGACCTGGAAGACGTGGCCCGACATGACAATCAGGTCGAAGTGCCGCCCAAGCTCCAAATCGCGCGCATCGGCTTCAACCCAACGAACCAGGGCGCCGCCGTCCCGACGGCGGGCGACGGCAAGCATGCCGGGAGCCGGATCGATGCCGGTGACGGCGTGGCCGGCCAGTGCCGCTTGGGCGGCAAACTGTCCCGTCCCGCAACCGAGATCGAGCACCTGCGCCGGTCCGGCACCGGCAAGCGACAAGTAGAATCGCTGGTCGTCCCGATCGGTATTCAGCGCGTCGTAAAGCGCCGCCAATTCCGCATCGGCATAGATTTCATCGGGCATCGCGCCCCGCATAGGGTGAGTCGCATTCACCGCTTTTAGTCGTCATGGCCGGGCTTGACCCGGCCATCCACGTCTTCCGTTGTGCAGGCGGCGCTACGTGGATGCCCGGATCAAGTCCACGGCTGTCCGGTTTAGTTTTTGTAGACAGGGCGCATGACGTTGATTCATCTGCGTCTGGAACGTCTGGCAACGTTTCTGAACACGGAAGGGACCAACGTCATGCGCCACCAGAATAG
>JACQAG010000074.1 GCA_016195085.1 Pseudomonadota bacterium
CGGCTCCTGCCTCTTCGTTCGCAAACCCCTCGCCAAAATCGACAAACCGCCCCCGCTTAATCCCAACCGCCGACAACCAACCGCCTCCCCCAACCAGGGAACCTTCAGCTATGCATGACTTTCCCCGGACACCCGTGCGCCCCCCGGGGGTGGATTTTGGGAGGGGGTGGAGACCACCCCCTCCCCGACCCTCCCCGGGCGGGGGCGGGTTAGGGTGGGGGGTCTCTTTCGCAACGCTGGAGGAAACCTCACGCCGACTTCTTCGTCACCGCATCGGCGTAGCGGCCCTGGCGCACGACTTCGGCGACGGTGCCGTCGGGGGCGCGGAACTTGAGCGCGCCGGCGGCCTTGTCTGAGAGGATGGTGCCGCCATGAGCCTTGATCTTCTCGGCCACGGTGTCGCGGTCGTCGACCTCGATGCCCCAGTGGTGCAGCCTGGGGCCGGGGCCGGCGAGCTGCGCCTCTTTCGCTTCCTCGCTGTCATAGACCATGAGCGCCAGATCGATGTTGCCGTCGGTCATGTGCCGGGAGACGTGCTGGCCGTTGCGGCCGGTCTTGACCTGGCGAAAGCCGAAGACCTCTTCGTAGAACTTGGTCGCCGCCTCCAAATCCATGACCTTGATGGCGAGGTGCACGATGCGAGCCATTGTCCTCTCCTCTTCGATGGCATCGGTGAGTCAGGGGTCGGAAATCACTTGGCGAGGCCGAGCTCGCCCAGGACTTGCGCCAGACGTGCATGTTCGGCGGCGAAGAAGGCGCCCACGTCCTTGCTGTTGCGGTAGTTGGCGGTCCACAGATTGCGCCGCACGTCTTCCTGCCATTGCGGGCTCCGGGTGAGCTTGGCCAGCGCGTTGTCCCACCAGTCGAGCTCCACCTGGGTCATGCCCTTGGGTCCGACCAGCGTCCGCCAGGCATAGAAGACGACGTCGACACCCTGCTCCTTCCAGGTCGGCACGTCGGCGAGCGCGCCGGGGAGGCGTGCCTCGGAGGGAATGCCGATGACGCGAATGCGTCCGGCCTGGCGGTGCCCCAGGATCGCCGAGGCGGGTGTCACGGCGACGGCGACATGGCCGCCCATCACCGCGGTCGCCGCCTCGCCGCCCGAGGCGAAGAACACCATCTTCAGCTTCTTCGGGTCGCCGCCGACCGCCTTCATGACGAGCGCGGCCGCCGCATGGCTGTGGCCGCCGGGCGAGCTGGAGACGGCGATGGCGATGCTGTCGGGATCCTTCCTGAGGGCGTCGACCAGATCCCTGCCGGTCTTGATCGGCGAGTCCGCCGCCACCGAGAAGATGATCTCCTCGGTCACCAGAAGGGCCACCGGGGTCACGTCCTTGAGGCCGAGCTGGCTCGAGCCGATGATCTCGTTGGTCATCAAGGGCGGCGACTGCACGCAGATGAAGTGGCCGTCGCCCTTGTGCTGGTTGATATAGGCGATGCCGATGGTGCCGCTGCCGCCGGGCTTGTTGACGACGGTCACCGGCTGGTCGGCGACCTTCTCCTCCTGGAAGAGGCGCTGCAAGGTGCGCGCAGTGATGTCGAGGCCGCCGCCGGGGGCGCTCGGCACCACCAGCTCGACCGCCCGCATGGGCCGCCACGCCTTCTCCTGGGCCATGGCAACCGCGGCGCCGAGGGCTGAGACGGCGATCAGGGTCAGCCCGAGAAGGCGACGGTGTCGGCTGAGCATCGGTCTCCTCCCTTTAGGAGCCTGGTTTGGCGCCGGCGGCGGCGAGTGCGGCCAGCATGCGTTCCTTGCCATTGACGACATGGGCGAAGCTCGCCTGATAGGCGCCCTGCCCGTCGCGGCGGGCGATCGCCTCCAGGATGGCGCAATGCTCCCGGTAGGAGGCGATGAGCGCATCGGATTCGACCAGCCCGTGCCGGCGGAAGAGCTGGAACTCCTTCACCAGGCCGCGATAGCTCCGGGTCAGCCTGCCATTGCCGGCCGAGCGTACGATGAAGTCATGGAACTCCAGATTGAGCTCGGAATAGAGCGCGAAATCCCCCGCCTCGGCCGCGGCCCGCATCTCCTCCAGGAGACGGCGAAGCTGGCCGATCGCCGCTTCCGTGGCGCGGGCGGCGAACAGCGAGGCGGCGAGCCCGGTCAAGCCGGCGCGCAGATCATAGACCTCGCGGGCGTCGTCCTGGTTCATCTGCCGGATGAACACGCCGCGATTGGGCACCAGCCTGACCAGGCCGAGTGCCGCCAAGGCCCGGCAGGCCTCGCGAATCGGCCCCCGGCTGACACCGAGCTTGGCCGCCACCGCCTTCTCGTTGAGACGGGTGCCGGCGGCGAGCTCGCCGCTCAAGATCGCCCGCTCGAGCTCCTGCTGCACCACGCCTGAGAGCGAATGCGATTTGAGAAGTGCTTTGGTCCGCTCCGATGCGGCGGTGTCCTGCCCAACGTCGCTCATGACGTTATTGATCGCTAGGGCAGGACATTTGTCAACATTATGTATAAACGTTTATCTTGAGGTGGCTCGCCTTAGCAAAGGACGCCGTCTCCAGCTGCCTCTCCCAACCGGGCAGAGGGGTGGAAAAGCGCGGCGCTTTCAGATGGACGGCAGCGTGGCGCGCACCGGCGAGCGGGGATCGTTACTCTTTCATGACTTGGTCTTTGGCGATTTGGGCCAGGCGCTCGAGCTCGCGCTTGACCTTGTGATCGCTGGCATCGATGCCCTTGGCGGCGAGGTCGGTCTTGAGCTTGGCGATCACGGCCGCGTCGCCGGCGTGCTTGCCGAGCTCCGCCTCAACCACCTGCTTGGCATAGCTCTCAGCGGCCGCACCCGCGAGGCCCATTTGCTGGGCTGCCCACAGGCCCAGCATCTTGTTGCGCCGCGCCGTGACTTTGAACCGCAGCTCCTGGTCGTGCTTGAACTTTTCCTCGAACGCTTTCTCACGCTCATCGAAGCTGCTCATCGCCCCTCTCTCCCTAAGCCCGTTGAGGCACCATATTAAACGTCTGTAGCACGCCGATCCTATCAACGAATCATCGCTCGGAGGCTAGATTGTCTTCACCCCCTGCCCCTGCTATTAGGTGGTGATCGAGAACGCTCGGGCGAGCGAGTCCTTGAATGCCGCCCCGATCGCCACCGAGTCCAGATCCACGTGAATCGGAACGCGCCCATGGCTCGACGCAGACGGATCTATGAAGGCAAGGCCAAGGTGATGTTCGAGGGCCCGGAGCCGGGCACGCTCGTGCAGTACTTCAAGGACGATGCCACCGCCTTCAACAACCAGAAGCACGGCATCATCAGCGGCAAGGGCGTGCTCAACAACCGCATCTCGGAATACCTGATGACCAGGCTGGCCGAGATCGGCATCCCGACCCATCTCGTGCGCCGGCTCAACATGCGCGAGCAGCTCATCCGCCAGGTCGAGATCATTCCGATCGAGGTGGTGGTGCGCAACATTGCCGCCGGCTCGCTCTCCAAGCGCTTCAAGCTGCAGGACGGGACCCAGCTGCCGCGCTCGATCATCGAGTACTATTACAAGTCGGACGAGCTCGGCGATCCCATGGTCTCCGAGGAGCACATCACCGCCTTCGGCTGGGCCACCACCCAGGACATCGACGACATTCTCTCGATGTCGCTGCGCATCAACGACTTCCTGACCGGCCTCTTCCTCGGCGTCGGCCTCAAGCTCGTCGACTTCAAGCTGGAATATGGCAGGCTCTATACCGAGCAGGACGAGATGCGCATCGTGCTGGCCGACGAGATCAGCCCCGACAATTGCCGCCTCTGGGACGTGCGCACCAACGAGAAGATGGACAAGGACCGCTTCCGCCAGGATCTGGGCGGGGTGAAGGAAGCCTATCAGGAAGTGGCGCGGCGCCTTGGCATTCTGACCGAGGTGAGCGGTGGCGCTTGAGCCTAGTGTGATGATTCCGAAGTTCGTCGGCGAACTTCGGAATCTGAATCACACTAGCTTCAATGGATTGGTGGCCCGCTCATCCCTGAAATTCGCTGACGAATTTCAGGAGCGGGACACCAGGGTCCGGACCCAAGAGGTAGGCCCATGAGTGCCACAGCCAAACCGACGCCCGCCAAAGAGACGACCGCCAAGAAGACCGCCGGAATGAAGGCGAGGGTGCATGTGACCCTCAAGCCCGGCGTGCTCGACCCCCAGGGCCAGGCGATCGGCCATGCGCTTTCCTCGCTGGGATTCGCCGGGGTGGGCGAGGTGCGCCAGGGCAAATACATCGAGCTCCAGCTCATGGAGACCGACGCGGCGAAGGCGCGCCGCGCCGTCGAGAGCATGTGCGAAAAGCTGCTCGCCAATACCGTGATCGAGACCTATACGGTCGATATCGTTTCCTAGAGGATCGGAGGTGCCTTGAGGATGCAAGCCGCGGTGATCGTCTTTCCCGGCTCCAATCGCGAGCGCGACGTCGCCGTCGCCCTCGAGCAGGCATCGGGGCGGGCGCCGAAGCTGATCTGGCACAAGGACACCGAGCTGCCGGACTGCGATCTGATCGTGCTTCCCGGCGGCTTCGCCTATGGCGACTATCTGAGGACCGGCGCCATGGCGGCGCACTCGCCGGTGATGGCGGAAGTCAAGCGCAAGGCCGCCAAGGGCGTTCCCGTGCTCGGCATCTGCAACGGCTTCCAGGTGCTGACCGAGGCAGGCCTCTTGCCGGGCGCGCTCATGCGCAATGCCAGCCTGAAATTCGTCTGCCGCAACGTGCATCTCAAGGTCGAGACCAGCCAATCAATCTTCACCGCCGGCTACGAGCAAGGCCAAGTGCTGCGTGTGCCGGTCGCCCATGGCGAAGGCAACTACTTCGCCGATGCGGAAACCTTGGATCGTCTCGAGGCGCGCGGCCAGGTGGCGTTCCGCTACGTGACGCCGGACGGCAAGACGGAGGCCGCCGACAATCCCAACGGCTCGGCGCGCAACATCGCCGGCATCTTCAACGAAGCCAAGACCGTGCTGGGCTTGATGCCGCACCCGGAGAACGCCATCGAGGCGGCGATCGGCGGCACCGACGGCAAAGGTCTGTTTTGCGGCCTGGTGGCGGCGCTCGCGTGATTCTGTCGAATGCGAGCATCGGTCCGGCGCTGGTCGCCGAGCACGGGCTCACGCCGGAGGAATACGACCGGCTCTTGAAGATCATGGACCGCGAGCCGAGCCTGGCCGAGCTCGGCATCTTCTCGGTGATGTGGAGCGAGCATTGCTCCTACAAGTCCTCGAAGGTGTGGCTGAAGACGCTGCCGACCAAGGGCAAGCGGGTTATTCAGGGTCCGGGAGAGAACGCAGGGGTCGTCGACATCGGCGACGGCCAGGCGGCGGTCTTCAAGATCGAGAGCCACAACCACCCGAGCTTCATCGAGCCCTATCAGGGTGCGGCCACCGGCGTCGGCGGCATCCTGCGCGACGTGTTCACCATGGGGGCCCGGCCGATCGCCAACATGAACGCGCTCCGCTTCGGCGATCCGGAGCATCCGAAGACCAAGCACCTGGTGGCGGGCGTGGTCTCCGGCATCGGCGGCTACGGCAACAGCTTCGGGGTGCCCACGGTGGGCGGGGAGACGCAGTTTCACCCGGCCTATAACGGCAATATCCTCGTCAACGCCATGACCGTCGGCCTGGCCAGGGCCGACCGCATCTTCCGCGCGGCCGCCAGCGGGCCCGGCAATCCCGTGCTCTATGTCGGCGCCAAGACCGGGCGCGACGGCATCCACGGCGCCACCATGGCGTCGGCGGAATTCACCGAAGAGGCGGAGGCCAAGCGCCCGACCGTGCAGGTGGGCGACCCCTTTACCGAGAAGCTGCTGTTGGAAGCCTGCCTCGAGCTCATGGCCGAGGACGCGATCGTGGCGATCCAGGACATGGGGGCGGCCGGCCTCACCTCCTCCTCGGTGGAGATGGCGGCGCGCGGCGGTCTCGGCATCGAGCTCGATCTCGATCTCGTGCCGGTGCGCGAGACCGGCATGACCGCCTACGAGATCATGCTGTCGGAGAGCCAGGAGCGCATGCTGATGATCGTCAAGCCCGAGGCGGCGGGCCGCGCGCGGGCAATCTTCGACAAGTGGGAGCTGGATTGCGTCGCCATCGGGCGGGTGACCGACACCGGGCGGCTGGTCGCGCGCAAGGGCGGCCAGGTCGAGATCGACATCCCGGTGGCCCCGCTGGTCGACCAGGCGCCGCTTTATCAGCGCCCCTGGGTCGCCACGCCGAAGTCGCCGGTGATCGCGCCGACCACGGTGGTCGCGGTCCCGCCGTTTCAGATGCTGAAGCGGCTCATGGGCTCGCCCGATCTCGCCTCCAAGCGCTGGCTCTGGGAGCAATACGATCATCTCATCATGGGCGAGACGGTGCAGCGCCCCGGCGGCGACGCGGCGGTCGTGAGAGTGCCGGGGGCCAAGAAGGCGCTCGCCATCACCACCGACTGCACCCCCCGCTACTGCCAGGCCGACCCCGAGGCGGGCGGCGCGCAGGCGGTGGCCGAGGCCTGGCGCAACCTGACGGCGGTGGGCGCCCTGCCGCTCGCCGTCACCGACAACATGAATTTCGGCAATCCGGAGCGGCCGGAGATCATGGGCCAGTTCGTCGGCTGCATCGCCGGCATGCGCCGGGCCTGCGAGGCTCTCGACTTCCCGGTCGTCTCGGGCAATGTCTCGCTCTACAACGAGACCAACGGCAAGGCGATCCTGCCGACCCCGGTGATCGGCGGCGTGGGCTTGCTCGCCGACTATATGAAGAGCGCCAGCCTTGCCTTCAAGCGCGAAGGCGAGACGATCATCCTGATGGGCGAGACCAGGGGCTGGCTCGGCCAGTCGCTCTATCTCCGCGACGTAGCCCGGAAGGAGGAAGGCGCCCCACCGCCGGTCGACCTGGTGGCCGAGCGTCGCAACGGCGATTTCGTACGCACGCTCATCGCCCAATCCAGCATCAGCGCCTGCCACGACCTCTCCGACGGGGGCTTGCTCGTGGGCCTGGCGGAGATGGCGCTCGCCGGCAATATCGGGGCTACCCTCGCCGCCTCACCCGCCGATGTGCCCTCCCATGCGTTTTTCTTCGGCGAGGACCAGGCGCGCTATCTCGTGACCACGGATGATGCCAAGGCGGTCATGGCCCTGGCGGAGACGGCTGGGGTGCCGGCGTGCGTGCTTGGCACCACCGGAGGCCTCGCGTTGACAGCCGCGGGCGGCGATGCCATATCCCTCGCAGAGCTTCGCCGGGCGCATGAGGACTGGCTTCCCGGTTATATGGCAACTCCTTGAGGGGCTTGGCGGAATGCCGTTAGACGCGGGTACGATCGAGCGCTTGATCCGGGAAGGAATCCCCGATGCGCGGGTGACGATCGAGGATCTGCGCGGCGATGGCGACCATTATGCCGCCCATGTCGTTTCCGCCGCCTTCAAGGGCAAGACCCGGGTGCAGCAACACCAAATGGTGTACAACGCGCTTCAGGGAAAGATGGGCAATGAGCTGCACGCCCTGGCGCTGCAGACCTCGCCGCCGGATTGAACCACTCGAGACCAGAGGCAGACGACCATGACCGACGCAACCGTCATCGAGCGCATCAAGCAGGACATCAAAGACAACGACGTCGTGCTCTACATGAAGGGCACCCCGGTTTTCCCGCAATGCGGCTTCTCGGCCGCGGTGGTCGAGGTGCTGAGCAATCTCGGCGTCAAGTTCAAGGGCGTCAACGTGCTGACCGACCCGGCGCTGCGCGATGGCATCAAGCAGTTTTCGAGCTGGCCGACGATCCCGCAGCTCTACGTCAAGGGCGAGTTCGTCGGCGGCTGCGACATCGTGCGCGAGATGTACGGCACCGGCGAGCTGCAGGAGATGCTGAACACCCGCGGTATCGCCGTCGCCGCCGAGTAACGAGCGGCTTCATCGCCGGGCGATTTCGGGGCCGTGCCGCTGGCACGGCCCTTTTCGCTGCGCGGACGCCGTCGGCCGCGTGCCTCGATCCGCTCAGAAAAATCCCGAAAATGTCACAGGAAATGTCCCGGTCGGCACGATCTCCGCATCCAATCTGCTTAGGTGCTTGGATCGCCTGAAAACAGCGGCGAATTGCGCTGCGGACCCCTCGGTCTCGAGGCTCGCCATCGCATCCTTCCGCCACGCGTCCTCTGTGATGCCGCTCACAGTCGCCCGATCTGCCTTCGGCGAGCCTAAGCCGAACTTTACCCATTTTTCGAGCAAGGCGCTGATGTGACTCGCATTTGGTTGCGGGTCCTGACTACAGCGTCGGTTGGAGGGCGAGCAGATCGAAGGCGCGGCGCTGGGTTTGGGTCGGTGTGGCGAGCACGGGGAAG
>JACQAG010000075.1 GCA_016195085.1 Pseudomonadota bacterium
ACACCGACCCAAACCCAGCGCCGCGCCTTCGATCTGCTCGCCCTCCAACCGACGCTGTAGTCAGGACCCGCAACCAAATGCGAGTCACATCAGCGCCTTGCTCGAAAAATGGGTAAAGTTCGGGCTAAGCCGCACCGCACCCGCAGAGCCATCGAATCAACGCAACTGCCGGATTTATGGGCAGTCTCGCAGCCGCCAAGGGCGCGCCGCGCAAGCAAGAGCCGGCGCCGCAAAGGCGATGTAGACCTCCTTGCTCCTACAAGATGTTGTGGGCAGGAACTTTGCGCGATCTATATATCGTAGTCTTGGCGCAATATTCAGTTTGTCGCGCATCCGTCCTATGTTGCTGGCAATTCCGCGCCGCTTCTGCTTGCGTATTCAGCGGCGCGGCTGAGGTATACTCGTGAAATTGCCGCGAATGCCGCAGGCATTTGCGAAGTGCGGACGATGAGCCTGTCCGGGAGGGAACGGGAGGCTTTGGGGAGGCGATGACGATCCTCACCTTTTTGGTCGATGAAGCGGGCGACCTTTGGAACGCCGATTCGACCGATTTCCACCACCGGCTCGGAGTGCGCAACCCCGATTTCGACGTCGCTGCCTTCGCGGTGAAGAATTTCGGCTGGGTTGAGATCGCCTATGGCACGCGGCGGATGACGGTGCGCCTCCGCCCGGCCACCGCCGAGCCCAATGCCGTCAAGTTTCTCAAGGACGTGCTCAAGGGCACGGACAAGCCGGAGGTCCTGCTGACCTCCTGGCACGAGTCCTGGAAGAAGGAGAAGTTCTCGAGCCCGGGTGCTGCCTTGGCGCGGCTCGAAGCGCTCTTGGCTCCCACGCACATCCGTCAGAACGCTCGATTCGGTGCGAGTAGGGTGCCAATCGAGCAGATATTCCGGGACAAGCAGTTAAGTCTCATTGAGCATTTTCAAATGTGGCGATCAAAGGGAGCCACGACCGAACTTCCTGATGCGATCCGCCTGGCGGTAACCGCCCGCGAAGGGCGTACCGGTCTGATCGAGCGATCGGACGTGTACGACTCTTATGTGACCCGACACGTTGGAGTCGCACTCCGCTTCCATAACGACGAAAGCCGCAGACGGCTTATTGGTCGGGATTTTCGCAACGCTCCGGATCCCGACTACGCAACGTGGTGCGGTTTGGCGTATGGGTCAGCGATTTTCGAGAACGAGCCCATCGTCGAAGATGTTCTCGCGCACGTCCGCGGCACCAATGGGATGCTGTTGACGATGAACTATCGCCGTCTCCTTACGAATTTTCGGACACCGAAAGGTGCAAATCTCGTCATGGTGTCGTCCCTGCTCATTCCGCAGCGACAAGCGGCCGCGTGAGCGGACCGCCCATCGCGATCTGACGAGCGTCGTCCAGCAATTCAGCGCGCGATGACCACGCGAGGACATCGTCCACCGCTCCGCAATATGGAAACGTCATCGTTACACCGGTCTGAACATTGGGCCAGCCATACGAGGCGACGACTCCTTTGCGCGCCAGGATCGTCTGAGCGAATGAAAAAATGTAGTCGGGAGACCATGTCGCAAGAATGATATTGCGAGTGATCCGTCCGAGGATCTGCGAAAGCCGCAATCCGTTCGGTCCGACGCCGCGATACCGGGGATGCACCCAAATGCCGCCGCTATGAGCGCAAATGCCGGTTATATTCATGGCGAATGGGCTCTCGATACGGCATCGTACCCCTGCATCGGCGCTTGGTGGGTTGTCGTAGAAGAGCGTCAGATTGTTTCCTGCTTCACGCAGGTTCGTGCCGGTGAAGTTGAATAACTTGCCCGATTGAGTGGTTACGATGTCGCCATGCTCGTCAAGGCCGGCAAGCCAAAGGCTGTTTTCGGGGCCAAGCTTGCAATGGATAGGGTCATACATGGGCGCAAGGCCCGCCTTGGTGTTCTGGTTGGCTTCCATGCAGACCTTGAAGAGGTGGAAATCGTGCTGCGGGTACAGGTGAATGCCATGGTCCCGCACCAACTGGTCCATGCGGAGGATTGATTGCGATAGGGCGATGTCCTGACCCGGCAGCGCCGAAAACCAATCGGGCAGGCGTACGGCCTGGGGCCTCTCGGAGACGATATCGGTAATTTGATGAGCGAATGTCTGAGACACGGCCTTCCCCCATATCTGGTAGTTCAGAAAGGGGAAAACGCTACCACTTGTGGGTGTACGTGTGGAGGGGCCCTGTTCGCAACCATGGTTGCCGCGGACCTTCAATGGTCCAGCAAGCTGTGCACGGCACGGAATTGAGCGAATCGGGCGCGTGCAAGGTCAAAGCCGAAAGGTGTAATCGCCACGCGAGGCCGTTAGCGCAGGGGATCGAGCGGGCGCGCGGTTAGGGTCTGCCGGCTCATTGCGAGTCGGCTCTTTGATTCAATCAAGCTGCCTGAGGTGACCATCCTCGACGATCGTGCGAGCGTCCTCTTGCAGCTCGGAGCGATCCATCCAATTCAGACACACGTCCAACTCCTCGCCCGCGAGTAGCTTGAGCTTCAGTCCAGGTTCGAAACGGCTATAGCCCAACGTAGAGAGCACGCCACGATCCACGAGAGTTTGCCGCGTCAGCGAAAAATAAAAATCAGCGTTCCATAATGCGAGGCCGACCATCCGAGTCAGGCGTCCAGTGAGCTGCGAGATGCGAATTCCATTGGACAATTCGCCTCGATGCTGTGGATGCCTCCAAACTGTGCCCGAATGGAACACGAAGCCAGAAATGCGACGTGCGATAGGTGAGTCTATGTGACAGAGGTCGCCGGCAGGAGCTTGCGCGGGGTCATCGTAGACCAAGCGCAGGCTTCGCGCTTCTGCCTCCAAATTTGTCTTACGCCAATCGAACAATTTGCCGCTATTCGTCGTGACCACACGGCCCGACGCATCGAAGCCGGCGAGCCAGAACGAGTTGTTCAGCACCAATCGGCAAAATCTGGTGTCATGCATCGGTGACAAGCTGGCGCGGTTGCCCCGATTTGCGTCGACGACGTCACGAAGCAAGGTGAAATCATGCTGTGGAAGAATGACGGCGCCGCGTTCACGTATCATCCGATCGAGGATCACAATGGCGCGGGAGACGATCCTGTCACCTTCTGGCAGAGCGGACAGCCAATCAACCAAGGATACCGATGCGATACGCCGATCATTCGATAGATTTGGCGCGACGATCGCGTTCTGAGGCATGCGTGACCTGTCGCCTCTGTATGGGTGGACGAGCCCAACAGGATTAGGTGATCTGGCCGAGTCGGGCATGCCCCAGGCGGCAATTGAGGCCACTAACCTTCCCAGCAATGACGATTGAACCCGTCGTCCCACATTGATCCTACCGGAGTCGGCTTAATGCAAATCTTCTTCAGCCCGACCCAGCAGCGCCACGCGCCGAAGACCTTCCTCTTGCGCGGGCGCCTGGTCGAGAGCCCGGAGCGGGCCGAGCGCGCCGATGCGCTCCTGGCCGCCGCGCGGAGCGCCGGGCATGAGGTGGTGCAGCCACGCAGCTTTCCTCGCGATGCCGTGGCGGCGGTGCACCGGGCCGACTATCTGGCCTTCCTGGAGACGGGATACAGCGCGTGGTCCGGCTTGCCCAACGCCGCGCCGGAGATCACCCCCAACATCCACCCCAATCGCCACATGAGCCGCCGTCCCCACGGCATCGTCGGGCTTGCCGGCTGGTATCTCGCCGACACCGGGACGCCGATCGGGCCGGAGACTTGGGTGGCCTCGCTGGCCGCCGCCGACACCGCGCTCGCCGCCTGCGAAGCGGTCATGGCGGGCGCGCCGGTCGCTTACGCCTTGTGCCGACCGCCCGGGCATCACGCCTATGCCGACATGGCCGGAGGCTTCTGCTTCCTCAACAATGCGGCGATCGCCGCCGAGCATGCCCGGAGGCGCCGCGACCGCGTCGCCATCCTCGATGTCGACGTGCATCACGGCAATGGCACGCAAGGGATCTTCTATGAGCGCGCCGACGTGCTGTTCGCCTCGCTGCATGGCGATCCTGCCGGCTTCTATCCGTTCTATGCCGGCTATGCCGAGGAGACCGGCGCCGGGCCCGGTGCGGGGTTCACCATGAACCTGCCCTTGGCCCATGGCAGCGGCGATGAGGTCTATATGCAGGCGCTGGCCCGCGCGCTCGGGCGCATTCGGAGCTACGCGCCCGGTCTCTTGGTGGTCTCGCTCGGGCTCGACGCTTCGGAGGCTGATCCCTTGGGTGTGCTCAAGATCAGCACCACCGGCTTCGAGCGCATCGCCGGCGCCATCGCCGGGCTCGGCCTGCCGACCGTGCTGGTGCAGGAAGGCGGCTATCTCTCCAGCGTTCTCGGCGCCAACCTCGCGGCGTTTCTCGCAGGCTTCGAGGCGGCCGGCGGCTGATCCCGCGCCTATTGGGCGAAATGCGTGGGAGCGCTGCTACTGGTAATCCTCCGCCCGCCATGCCATATTGGCTGCAGCTAGGCTTTGCTTCGGCTACTTGCCGTCGTCCGGTCCCCAGAGACCGCGCCGCTACAAGATATCCATGAAGCCAGACCTGCCTCGCGCATCGCGGATCTCGCGGAGCGCGAGTTTCTACATCTAAACGGAGGCCATCATGGCTATCGGTACTGTCAAGTTCTTCAACAATCAGCGTGGGTTCGGTTTCATCCAGCCCAAGGACGGCTCCAAGGACGTGTTCGTGCACGTAACCGCCGTCGAGCGCGCTGGCATGACTACGCTGACCGAAGGTCAGACAGTCAGCTACGACCTCGTGACCGAGCGCGGCAAGGTCGCCGCCGGCAATCTCAAGCCGGCCTGAACCAGCCTTAGGGCTGAAAGACGAACGGCGGCCTTCGGGCCGCCGTTTGCATTTGTGCGCCCGGCTCACGCCTTCGGCGGCGCCACCACGCGGATGTGCAACTCCTTCAGCTGCTGGGGCGAGACCTCCGAGGGCGCGTTCATCATCAGGTCCTCCGCCCGCTGGTTCATCGGGAACAGGATGACCTCGCGCAGATCGGGTTCGTCGGCCAGCATTCTCACGATCCGGTCGATGCCCGGCGCCGAGCCGCCATGGGGCGGGGCGCCGTAGCGGAACGCATTCAGCATGCCCGCGAACTTGGTCTCCACCGTCTGGCGATCGTAGCCGGCGATCTCGAAGGCTTTGATCATGGTGTCGGGACGATGGTTGCGGATGGCGCCCGAGGACAGCTCCACGCCGTTGCAGACGATGTCGTACTGGAATGCAAGCACGTCCAAGGGATCCTTGGTCATGAGCGCGTCCAGCCCGCCTTGGGGCATCGAAAAGGGGTTGTGGCTGAAGTCGATCTTGCCGGTCTTCTCGTCCCGCTCGTACATCGGGAAGTCGACGATCCAGCAGAAGCGGAACTCGCCCTTCTGGATGAGCCCCAGCTCCTCGCCGAGGCGGGTGCGGGCCGGGCCGGCGAACTTGGCGGCGTCCTCGCGCTTGCCGGCGGCGAAGAAGACGGCGTCGCCGTCGCCCATCCCGGTCAAGCCCTTGAGCTTCGCCAGGCGCTCGCCCTCGAGGAACTTCGCGATCGGCCCCTTGCCCTGGCCGCCCTCGAAGATGATGTAGCCCAAGCCCGGCGCGCCCTCGCCGCGCGCCCATTCGTTCATCTTGTCGAAGAAGGAGCGGGGCTGGCTCGCGGCTTTCGGAGCCGGGATCGCGCGCACCACGCCGCCGGATCCCAGCACCTTCTCGAAGATGGAAAATCCGCTGCCGCGGAACACCTCGCCCACCTCGGCGATGACCAGCGGGTTGCGCAGATCCGGCTTGTCAGAGCCGTACTTCAACAGCGCATCTCCATAGGCGATGCGCGGGAAGGGCGGCTTGGTGACATTGCGGCCGTCGGCGAACTCCTCGAACACGCCGGCCAGAACCGGCTCGAGTGCTGCGAACACGTCCTCCTGCTCGACGAAGCTCATCTCCACGTCGAGCTGGTAGAACTCGCCCGGAGAGCGGTCGGCGCGCGCGTCCTCGTCGCGAAAACAGGGCGCGATCTGGAAGTAGCGATCGAAGCCCGCCACCATGATGAGCTGCTTGAACTGCTGCGGGGCCTGCGGCAGCGCGTAGAACTTGCCGGGATGCAGCCGGCTCGGCACCAGGAAGTCGCGGGCACCCTCGGGCGAGCTCGCCGTCAGGATCGGCGTCTGGAACTCGATGAAGCCCTGCTCGATCATGCGCCGGCGGATCGAGGAGATGACCTGGCTGCGGAGCACGATGTTGCGATGCAGCCGCTCGCGCCGGAGATCGAGATAGCGATAGCGCAGCCGCGTCTCCTCGCCCGAGTCCTGATCGGCATTGACCTGGAGGGGCAGGAGCTCGGCCGCCGACAGGATCTCGAAGGCATCGATCACCACCTCGACTTCGCCGGTCGCGAGCCCGGGATTCACCGTCTCGGCCGAGCGCGCCACCACGCGGCCGGTCACCGTCACCACGCTCTCGACCCTTGTGGCTTCGACCGGCGCGAAGGTCGGCTTCGAGGAGTCGACGACGCATTGGGTGATGCCGAAATGGTCTCTCAGATCCACGAACAGCAGCTGGCCGTGATCGCGCTTGCGGTGCGCCCAGCCGGAAAGCCGGACGGTCTTGCCGACATCGGCCAGCGTCAGCTGGCTGCAATTGTGGCTGCGGTAGCGGTGCATGGGACTGGCCTTGGGTCTAGGGCGGGCGGAGTATGCACACTAGAAAGTCCCGCGCAACCGGCGGCTCGGTCTCGGCGCGCTCCGCGCAATGCCCCCACCCCGACCCTCCCCCGCCTGGCGGCGGGGAGGGAGTCGAAACGGACCTCCGCTCCCTCCCCCATGCGTTAGCGTGGGGGAGGGTTGGGGTGGGGGCACTTCGCATGTCGGCACCTAGCGCCGATCGGTCAGGACACGCAGCAGATCGTCGCCATAGTCGGATCTGCGCAAGGGCGATCAGCCTCCGGGCCTGAGCGCGTAGGGCGCGCGGACGCTCGGATCGCTGGCCGGAAAATCCTTCGTATTGCGCGTCACCAGCAGCATCGCATTCGCTTGCGCCGAAGCCCAGATCACCGCGTCAGGCAGCTTGATCTTGCGGGTCCGACGCAGATCCACCGCCGCTTCGGCGACGCTCCGGTCGAGGCCGATGATCTCGAACCCGTCGAGAAAGCGTCTGGTGGCCGCCTCGAGCCCGGCCTTGACGCCGGCCATGACCTCCATCCAGGTGATGATGCTGATGGCCTTGTCTTCGTACCGCTGCAGCTCCTCGCGCGCCTCGGGAACGGCATTGAGATAGTCGATCAGCACGTTCGTGTCGAAGAGCGCCTTCACCATTCTCCGCGCATCCGCTCCTGATACGCCAACCCATCGACCCTGTGGTTGCCCCACAGGCCGAAGGCATCTCGTTCCTGGGCGTGGCGGTGCTTGCCGAGATACTCGGCGATCGCCTGACGAATGAGGGCGGCGCGTGAGCGCTTTGCTTTCCGCGCCAGCTCGTCAAGCGCCCGGATCTCGCTCTCTCCGATATCGACCAACGCCTTCATGGGCCGCGCCTGTAATCTAATATGCGATATCTATATTATATATTACCTCCGCGCCCGCGAGAATAGGCAGGCGGGCCCCAGGACGTGCCGTAGCGCCGCCGGAAGGGCCGAGCCGCCTCGGGACACCGGGCAAAGCCCAAAAAACGTTCACTAATAAATAGTTAGGTTCCATGAAGCGGCGCTGTCCCAGCGTCCCAGTCCCGGGCACGCGCGGGGTGGGACAGCCATAGAGTGCACCCCGCCGGATGCCCCCACCCCGACCCTCCCCCGCCTGTCGGCGAGGGAGGGAGTCGAAACGGACCTCCGCTCCCTCCCCCATGCGTTAGCGTGGGGGAGGTTGGGGTGGGGGCGTTTGGTGGCGGCGCCTAGCGCCGATCGGTCAGGAGACGCAGCAGGTAGTCGCCATAGCCGGATTTGCGCAAGGGTTCGGCCAGGCGGCGGACCGCATCGTCGTCGATAAAGCCCATCAGATAGGCGACCTCCTCCGGGCAGGCGATCTTCAGGCCCTGGCGCTCCTCCACGGTGCGGACGAACTCGCTCGCCTGCAGCAAGGATTCGTGCGTCCCGGTGTCGAGCCAGGCGAAGCCGCGGCCGAGCTGCGCCACGTCGAGCTCGCCCATGGCGAGATAGGCGCGGTTGACGTCGGTGATCTCCAGCTCGCCGCGGGCGGAGGGCTCGATCGAGCGGGCGATGTCGACGACGCGGTTGTCGTAGAAATACAGGCCGGTGACCGCCCAGTTGCTCTTCGGCCGCTTCGGCTTCTCGACGATGTCCTGCGCCTTGCCGGCGCCGTTGAAGGACACCACCCCGTAGCGTTCTGGGTCCCGGACCCAATAGCCGAAGACGGTGGCGCCCCGCTCGCGTTGGCAGGCCTTTCGCAGGAGTGCGGTCAGCCCGTCGCCGAAGAAGATGTTGTCGCCAAGCACCAGGGCGACGCTGTCGCGGCCGATGAATTTCCGGCCGATGATGAAGGCATCGGCGAGGCCCCGCGGCTCCGGCTGCACCGCGTAGTGGAGCCGGATGCCCCAGCGCGCGCCATCGCCCAAGAGCCGCTTGAAGCTGCTTTTGTCCGCGGGCGTGGTGATGATGAGAATGTCGCGGATGCCGGCCAGCATCAGCGTCGACAAGGGATAGTAGATCATCGGCTTGTCGTAGACCGGCAGGAGCTGCTTGCTCACCACCTGGGTCAGCGGGTGCAGCCTGGTGCCGTGGCCGCCGGCGAGCACGATGCCCTTCATGCGGCACCTCGTTTGGGCAGGGCGAGAAGCAGGTCGAGCACGTCCTTGAGGCCCGCCTGCCACGGCCGGCGCGGCGGGGCGAAGGCAGCGATGACCTTGCTGCAATCCAGGACCGAGTTCTGCGGACGGCGCACCGGCGTCGGATAGGCGCTGGTCGGGATGGCCTTTACGGTCGGCCGCTTGCCGGTGACCATGGCCGCGCGCTCGACGATCGCCCGGGCGAAGCCGTGCCAGCTTACCTGGCCTTCGGCGGTGTAGTGATAGGTACCCCACCTTGCGGTGGCGGGCTCGAGGAGCTGTGGTGCGATCGCCAGCACGGCCCCAGCGATGTCGTCGGCCGCCGTCGGCGCGCCCACCTGGTCGTCGACGACGCCCCACTCGCTGCGCTCGCCCGCGAGCCGGAGCATGGTCTTGACGAAATTCTGCCCGTGGGCGGAGTAGACCCAGCTCGTGCGCAGGATCACGTGGCGGTCCCAGGCCGAGCGCACGGCCCGTTCACCCGCTTCCTTGCTGCGGCCATAAACGCCGAGCGGAGCCACAGGGTCGCCCTCGACATAGGCGCCCGCTTTGCTGCCGTCGAACACATAGTCGGTCGAGATATGGATGAGCGGCACGCCGCGGGCGGCGCACGCATCTGCGAGGTAGCCAGGCCCCGAGGCATTGACCGCTTCGGCGGAAGCCCGTTCGGTTTCGGCGCGATCGACCGCGGTGTAGGCGGCGCAGTTGACGACGATTTCCGCCGCGCAACGCCGGACGGCGGCGGCGACGGTCTCGGGTCGGGCGAGGTCGAGCTCAGCCCGGCTCGGATGCTCGACTGCAGCACCGGCGAACGGGCCCAAGCGCCCGAGCGCCTCACCCACCTGGCCGGTGCCGCCGGTGAGGAGAAGGCGGATCATGTCGGTCGCCGCATGGGTTCAGCCCGCGGCCCGGCGCTTGGATCCGAGACCGACGCGGGCGACCGCGCTGGCGCGCTCCAGGATCGGCCGCCACCACGCTTCGTTCTCGAGATACCAACGCACGGTGCGCGCCAGCCCCGATCGGAAGGTCTCGCGGGGCCGCCAACCGAGCTCGCGCTCGATCTTGGAGGCGTCGATCGCATAGCGCTGGTCGTGACCGGGACGGTCGGCGACGAAGCCGATCAGGCTCTCATGGGGACGCTGGGGCGATTGCGGCCGAAGCTCGTCCAGGAGCCGGCAGATCGCGCGCACCACCTCGAGATTGGTCTGCTCGGCGCTGCCGCCGATGTTGTAGGTCTCGCCGGGCCTGCCCTGCTCCAGCACCAGCACCAGGGCCGCGGCATGGTCTTCCACATGCAGCCAGTCCCGCACATTGTCGCCCTTGCCGTAGACCGGCAGGGTCTCTCCTGCCATTCCCTTGATGATCATCAGCGGGACCAGCTTCTCGGGAAACTGGTAGGGGCCGTAATTGTTCGAGCAGTTGGTAAGGAGAACCGGCAGCCCGTAGGTCTCGCCCCAGGCGCGCACGAGATGGTCGCTGGCCGCCTTACTGGCCGAATAGGGGGAGTTCGGCTGGTAGCGGGTGGTCTCCGAGAAGAGGCCGGCGGCGCCCAGCGAGCCGAAGACCTCGTCGGTGGAGACGTGATGGAAGCGGAAGCGCCGCCGATGCGCTTCCTCGAGCCCCTCCCAATAGGCGCGGGCTGCTTCCAGCATGGTGTAGGTGCCGACCACATTGGTCTCGACGAAGGCGGCCGGGCCATCGATCGAGCGGTCGACATGGCTCTCGGCGGCGAGGTGGATGACGGCGTCCGGCCGATGCTCGGCCATGATGCGCTGGACCGCCGGTCCGTCGCAGATATCCGCCTTCTCGAAGCGATAGGTGGGCCGCTCGGCGACCGCGGCCAACGCTTCCGGGCTCGCCGCATAGGTGAGCTTGTCGAGGTTGACGACCGCGTGGCCGTCGGCGACGAGCTTGCGCACCACCGCACCGCCGATGAAACCGGCTCCGCCGGTGACGAGGATCTTCATCGCCCTTGGCTCCTACGCGCCGATGCCGCGCCAGACGAAATGCCGGGGCAGCTCGGCCAGGCGCGGCAGCACCGCGTCCTTGGCCGACAAGACCGCGCTCGCCGGGTCCACCGGCCAGGCGATCTTGAGATCCGGATCGTTCCACATGACGCCCACCTCATGCTCGGGGCTGTAGAGCGATGTAACCTTGTAGATCACCTCGGTATCGGGCGCGAGGGTGCAGAAACCGTGGGCGAAGCCTTCGGGAATGTAGACCTGGTTCCAGGAATCGGCGCTGACCTCGACGGCCACATGGCCCCCGAAGCTGGGCGAGCCGTGGCGAATGTCGACGGCAACGTCGAGAATGGCGCCCTTGGTCACCCGCACCAGCTTCGCCTGGGCAAACGGATCGCGCTGATAATGCAGCCCGCGCACGGTACCCTGATCGGCCGAAAGCGAGTGGTTGTCCTGCTGGAAGACGACGTCGATGCCCGCTTCCGCGAAGGCGCGGCGGTTGTAGGTATCGGAGAAGAAGCCGCGGTTATCGCCGAATTTGCGCGGCCAGATGATCTTGACCTCCGGGATCGCGGTCGACTCGATTTTCATGGCCATGGGCACTGTGGCAAGGGACGATGTCAGAAGGGCGGCGGCCTATAGCATGGCGCATCCCGACGCGGCAAGCTGGCCACGCCGCATGACACCTCGTTTATGATGCGGGTCCAAGCACTTCGCCAAGGCTCGCTTATGTCAGCCGCGCCGCTCGAGGGCACCAGCGTCATCGTCGTCTCCTACCGCACCGGCCCGGCGCTCCGGGACTGCGTCGAATCCGTGCTCGCCCAGGAGGGTCTGGCCGAGCTCATCGTCGTCGACAACGGCAACCCGGCCGAGAGCCTGGCCTGGCTCGGCCAACGCGCCCTTGCGGACCGGCGGCTGAGGATCCTGAGCGGCCACGGCAATGTCGGCTTTGCCGCCGGCTGCAACCGGGGCGTGGCGGCGAGCGGGGGTGCGATCATCTTGCTCTTGAACCCGGACTGCGTGCTGGCGGAGGGAACTCTCAGCCGCGGCGCAGCGTTGTTGGCGGGGCACCCCGGGGCCGCCCTCCTGGGCGGCCGGCTCGTCAATCCGGACGGCAGCGACCAGCGCGGCGGCCGTCGGCACTTGTTGACGCCCGGCAGCGCGATCATCGAGGCCTTGCGGCTCGATCGGTTGATCCCCGGCGTGAAGCGGGTCAATCGCCACGAAGAGCCGCTTCCGGAGGCCGCCATCCCGGTCGATTGCATTTCAGGCGCGTTCATGCTGATGCCGCGCCCGGTGTTCGAAACGGTGGGTGGCATGGACGAGGGGTATTTTCTCCACGTCGAGGATGCCGATTTCTGCCTCAGGGTCGGGCGCCAGGCCGGATCCATCCTCTTCGCCCCGGACATCCTCGTCCGCCATCGCCAGGGCACCAGCGCCGCTCCGGCCATCCTTGTTGAGTGGCACAAGGCGAGGGGCTTTATCCGGTACTTCCACAAACATTTTCGCTCGAGCCACGGCCTGGCGATTCTCGCTCTCGTCGACCTCCTGGTTCTGGCCCGTTTCGCCGTCCGGGGGCTGGTTATGGGCCTCTTCCGGGCCATGGCGAGGCCTGGGCTCATCGCCCTTCCGTTGCTCGCGATTCTGTGATCATCTAATTGCCGGTGGGGTGGCAGAAGGTCGCTGCGCCAAACGATAATTAAAGCACGTCAACGCCCACGGAAACCCCATCAGCGGCCGGTCGCCACCATGTTGAACCTATCCGCAGCCCGCGCTGCCTATCGCCGGCTGTCGCCCCTCTACGATGTTCTCGAAGGGGCCATCTTCGAGCAGGGCCGCAAGCGCGCGGTCGATCTCGCCAACACCACGCCCGGCCAGCGCATCCTCGATGTCGGCGTCGGCACCGGGCTGGCGCTCCCGCTCTATCGGCCGGATGCGACCGTGGTGGGCATCGATGCCTCCCGTCATATGCTGGAATATGCGCGCCGGCGGGTCCGTCGGAAGCGTCTCGGCAATGTGGTGGGCCTGCTCGAGATGGACGCGCTCAGCATGGGCTTCGCCGACCACTCCTTCGATGCCGTCATCGCCATGCACATCGCCTCGGTGGTGGCCGACCCGATGCGGCTCCTGGCCGAGATGAAGCGGGTTTGCGTGCCCGGTGGCGACATCGTCGTCGTTAACCATTTCGCCTCCGGCGGCGGCGTCATGCGGATCATCGAGCAGGCCTGCCTGCCCTTCGGCGAGGTCTTCGGCTTCCGGCCGGATGTGCGCATGCTGCACCTGGTCAACGGCGCCCGGCTGCAGGTGGTGCAGGTGCGGCGCGTCAATCTTGGCGGCTATTGGCGGCTCATCCATTTCCGCAACGAGACGCCGTCCACCTCTGGCCTCGCCGACTGATTTCCTGACCGGTGGCTGATCACGCCGCGATTCGCCGGCTGTATGGCTGGGGCTCGGCCGTCTACGACCTCGTGTTCGGCTCGGTCTTGGAGCCGGGCCGGCTGCTGGCCGTCGATGCGGTCAATCTGAGCCGGGCCGCCCGCGTCCTCGAAATCGGCGTCGGCACCGGCCTCTCGCTTCCCCACTATCGCGCCGGCCTCATGGTCACCGGCATCGATCTCTCGCCCGAAATGCTGACGAAGGCGCGGGCGCGCGCGGCAACGCTGGGGACGGTCGAGGCGCTCCTCGAAATGGACGCGCAGAACCTGACCTTTCCCGATGCCAGCTTCGATGCCGTGGTCGCCATGTATGTGGTGGCAGTGGTGCCCGACATGAGGCGCCTCTTCCACGAGCTGAAGCGCGTGACCCGCCCCGACGGCGATGTCTACGTCGTCAATCACATCAGGGCGGAGACGGGCATCCTGGGCTTGGTCGATCGGCTCGCCCAGCCGCTCACCCGGCGCTTGGCGGTGCGCTCCGATCTGACCTTGAGTCATCTAGAGGAGGTGGCCGGAATCGAGCGGGTCCAGGTCAGCGACGCCAATCTCGGCGGCTACCTCAAGCTCGTGCATTTCCGCAACCGCGCCTGCCCGCGGTGAGCGGGACGGCCATCGGCGAGGAATCGGGTTCCGGACGGGACGCTGCCCGTCCGGCCCGATCTAGAAGCTAGGCGAAGAGATTGACGTTCTGGCCGCGCCCGCTGCCCGGCGGCGTTGGGCCAGGCGTGGCGGCAATCTGCGCGGCGTTGTCAGCCGCGCTCGTGACGAGTTGTGCCAGTGCTGCTTGAGATTTTTCAGCGGACTTCAGGGCAACGATCCCAAAAGCCGTGATATCCCCGGAACCGACGGGGGTTGTGGACATGGATTCTCCTTCCAACACCAGGGCCGCATTTTGCGGCCCCCAACGCCTAGCATGTCCTGGGCCCGGCCCGCAGCAAAAATCGCCTGCCGGCCGCTAGCCCGCCTAAACCCGCCAGAACGGCTTGGTGTATTCACCCCGGGCGGTCAGTCGATCGACGCCGATGTCGCGCAGCATGCGGTCATCCATGGTCAGGAGCTGATGGCGCTCGCGGGCCCGATCTTCCCATTGGATGAGGATCTTAAGGAACCAGCGCCCACATTGAAGCGGGCTGGGGAGCCAGCCGCGGTTGGGCGCGGTGGAACTCTCGGGCTGCCGTTCGACCGGTTTCAATATTGTAGGCATACAATCTATCCTTTTCATATATTGTCATCTAACAATATGCCAGAGGATCGCTCCGTTGAGGTATGACGATAGTGCATACTAGCCTTCGGCCAGTGACCGTCTTACGTTTGTAACCATGACAAGTTGGCAACCGAGCCTTTCTGGTCGGCCGGGACCGCGCTATCGCGCCATCGCCGATGCGCTCGCCGATGCGGTGGCCGAGGGCAAGCTGCAACCCGGAGACCAGCTCCCCACGCATCGCGAGCTGGCCCAAAGCCTGGGCGTGACCGTGCCGACGGTGAGCCGGGCCTACCGCGAGGCGGGGCGGCGGGGGCTGCTTTCCGGCCAGGTCGGGCGCGGCACCTTCGTGGCGCTCGCAAACGACCGGCGCTCGGCGGCCGCGATGGTGCGCTTGCGCGAAGAGGAAGCAGGCGAGATCGACCTCGACTTGAACCAGCTCCCCGCCGCCGGGGAGCAGACGGCCGCCTTGGCGGAAGTGCTGGCGGAGCTTTCAGGCGAGCCCGGGATCAGCGATCTGCTTCGCTATCGTCCCAATCTCGGCTTGACCCCGCATCGCCGCTCCGGGGCTGCCTGGGTCGCTGGCAGCGGCCTCAAGGCGCCGGTGGAGCGCGTGGTCCTGACCGGCGGCAATCAGCATGCTCTGGTGATCGTGCTGCGGGCGCTGGCGCGGCCGGGCGAGGTGGTGCTCTGCGAGGCTCTCGCCTGGCCCGGCATCAGGCGCGCCGCCGACTTCCTGGGGCTTCGCTTGGAAGGTGTGGCGATCGATGCGGAGGGCCTCGTTCCCGACGCCCTGGCCGAGGCTTGCAGACGCTTTCGGCCCAAGGCCCTCTATTGCGCGCCGACGGCGCAGAACCCGACGACGGCGACGATGCCCAAGGCGCGGCGCGAGCGGATCGCCGAGATCGCCCGGCGCTTCGATGTCGCCATCGTCGAGGACGACGTCTACGGCCCGCTCATCGAAGGAGCTCCGGCACCGCTCGCAAGCTACGCTCCGGACCACGCCTTCTACCTCGCCAGCCTGTCGAAGGGGCTCGCGGCCGGCCTTCGCATCGGCTATGTGCTGGCGCCTTCGGCCCATATCGGCCAGCTCGCCGCCGGCGTCGGCGCCACCACGATCACGGTCGCACCCTTGATGGCGGAGATCGCCGCCCGCTGGATCGGCGACGGCACGGCAGAGCGGCTGCTCGCCGCCCAGCGCCGCGAGATCGGCCGGCGCCTGGAGTTGGCGACGAGCCGGCTTGGGCCAGGCAACTGCCGGTGGGTCCGCTACGCCGCCCATATCTGGTACGCGGTTCCCTCGCCCTGGCGGCCGGCGGAGCTGGCCGCCGCCTGTCAGCGTCGCGGACTCAGGGTGACGCCGAGCGAGGTCTTCGCCATGGCGGGCGATGAACGGCCGAGCGGGCTCCGGCTCGCCTTGGGCGGCCCCTCCAGCTTGGCGCGCCTGGAAGCGGCGCTGGGCACGTTCCTCGATGTGGTTAATGCCGGGCCCGGCCAGGCATTGGGGACGGTTTAGCACCGGCGGGCTAGAGCCTCGGTGTAGGATCGACTCAGTCCCGTTCGCCCCGACCCGAGCGCCTCCATGTTCCGCGACGCCAGTGCTGAGCTCATCGATAACGCTCCGGCGCTGCGCTACGGCATCGCCGTCACCGACATCGACGGCGATGGGAAATTCGAGGCGGTGGTGGCGGGCCACGATGGTCCAAACCAAGTCTTGAAATGGACCGGCAAAGGCTTCGAGGACATCGCCGACCGGACCATCGCCGATGCCGAGCGGCAAGCCATCGGCGTCGCCGCCGGCGACATCGACGGCGACGGGCGCGAAGAGATCTACGTGCTGAACGCCGACAGCGACTCCGGCCCGAAGGAGCAAGGAGATCGGCTCTTCGCCTGCTTCGGGAGCGCCGGTGCGGCCGGTCCCTGGCTCGATCTGTTTCAGATTCCCGACAACCGGGCCGCCACCAATCAGATCGCCGGGCGCTCGGTTGCGGTCGTCGATCGGCTGGGCTCCGGGCGCTATGGCTTCGTCGTCGCCAATCATGGCGGTCCCTTTCGCCTGTTCGAGCTCACCGAGGGCAAGCTCGTCGATCATGCTGCCGTCGCCGGCATCGATCGCGTGACCGGCGGACGCGGGCTCGTCGCCGGTCCCATCGTCAGCCCCCGAATGGATATCTTCGCGGTCAACGAGAACGGCCCGAACTTCCTCTTCGTCAATCGCGGCGACGGCAGCTTCAGCGAAGAAGCCGAGCGGCGCGGGCTTGCCGACGCGGAGGAGCATGGCCGCGGCGTGACCGCGCTTGATCTCGACGGCGACGGCCGGCTCGATCTCGTCTATGGCAATTGGGAGGGGCCGCACCGGCTGTTCCTCCAGGATGCGAACGGCCGTTTCAAGGACACGGCACCGGCGCCCCTCGCCCAGCCGAGCCGGGTGCGCACCGTGCTCGCCGCCGACTTCGACAATGACGGCGTGGCCGAGCTGTTCTTCAACAACATCGGCCAGGCGAACCGGCTGTTCAAACCCCTGGACGGCGGCTGGGTGCAGATCCCGACCGGTGCCGCCGAAGAGGCGCGCGGCCTCGGCACCGGCGCTGCCGTCGGCGATTTCGACGATGACGGGAGGCTCGAGCTCCTGATCGCCCATGGCGAGTCCAGGACCCAGCGCCAGCGCCTCAGCCTGTTTCGCCCGTTGGCGGCAGCGGCGAATTTCCTACGGGTCATGCCGCTCACCCGCTACGGCGCGCCGGCGCGAGGCGCGCTCGTGCGCCTGGAGGCGGGGGAGACGGTGCAGGTCAGGCTGATCGACGCCGGCTCGGGCTATCTCTGCCAGATGGAGCCGGTGGCGCATTTCGGCCTGGGGCCGTTCCGCACTGTGGACCGGCTGACGGTGCGCTGGCCGGATGGCGCCTTCGCCGTCATCGAGCGCCCCCAGGCCAACCAGCGAATCGTGGTGCGGCATCCCGCCGCAGTCGGCTAGCCCGACACGGACGCTCAACCAAGCATTAACGTCTTGTGGGCCACCTCGCGGGGCCGCCGGGTCTCGCTGGTCGCCCGTCGAGCGCGCCCCCGAACCCGCCTGCCGATCACCCAACGGTCACCGGACCGCCTTGGTTCGGCCTTGATGTTATTGACAATGTGCGTTGCTTATCGGAAAACCCATGCAATTAACACAAGCTCTCCGCAATTCGACGGGTGCGCCCCCGGGGTCGGGGACCAGGGGGAACGCGGCGGGCAACCCGAGCCATTCCTTGTCAGCTCAGACGATCACTCTCTCCGCGCAGTGGCGCAGTCTCCCCGAGCGGCTCGGCCGGCTCACGGCCGATCACGCCTCGCTTGCGCTCCTCATCGCCCTCACCGGCCTGGTGCTGGCGACGGTCGGCGACTACGGCATCACCTGGGACGAGGACGTCCACAGCTACTATGGCAACCTCGTCCTCAACTATTACACTTCTGGCTTCCAGGACACCGAAGCGCTCACCTGGTGGAACCTCTATGAGTACGGCGCCGCCTTCGATGCGCTGGCCGCTCTCCTCAATCAGATCTCCCCCCTCGGCCTCTACGAGACCCGCCACCTGCTGAATGCCGCGGTCGGCTTGCTCGGCGTGCTTGGCACCTGGAAGCTGGCGCGCACCGTCGCCGGCCCGAGGGTCGCCTTCTGGGCGGCGCTCTTCCTCGCACTGGCGCCGACCTATTACGGGCACATGTTCAACAACCCGAAGGACGTGCCCTTCGCCGCCGGCATGGTCTGGGCGACCTACTATGTCGCGCGCATGCTGCCCTCGCTGCCGGCGCCGTCCTTCTCCCTGGTGCTCCGCTTCGGCTTGGTCGTCGGCGTCACCGCCGGCGTGCGCGTGGGCGGGCTCATGCTCATGGGCTATCTCGGGCTCGCGATTGCCGCCTGCGCGCTGTGGCGCGCCTCCGATGCGCGGAGCCTCGGCCGCTTCCTCGGCGACGGCGTCCGCGGCCTCATGCGGGCTTGGCTCCCGGCCTTGCTGGTCGCCTATCCGGTCATGCTGCTGGCCTGGCCTTGGGCGCAGCAAGCGCCGCTCGCCAATCCGTTCCAGGCGCTCTGCGACTTCTCCCATCACACATATCCGTGGAAGACGCTCTACAACGGCGATTATTACTGGGCCGACCAGACTCCTTGGTCCTACCTGCCGGTGCACATCCTCCTGAAGACGCCGGAGCTGTTCGTGCTCCTCGCGGCGGCGGCCTTCGGCTGGGCCTGCTGGCGCGTGGCGCAGCGTCGGTGGTGGCAGGACCGCACCCACGCCCTCGGCCACGCGCTGGTCGGCTTCGCCGTGCTGTTTCCCGTCGTCTACGCGGTGGCCATCCGCGCCATCCTGTTCGACGGCATGCGGCACTTCCTGTTCGTGATCCCGCCGCTCGTCGTGCTGGCGGCGGTCATGTTCGAGCATGGGCTCGCATGGGCACGGACCTGGCGCTGGCGCTACGGCGCCTACGCGGCGGTCGCTCTCTATTTCGGCTATCTCGGCTCGGTGATGATGCGGCTGCATCCCGATCAGTACGTCTACTACAACGCATTCATCGGCGGCGTCGACGGTGCCGAGGGCCTGTTCAAGCTCGACTACTGGGGCAACTCCTACGCCGAAGCGGTGCACGGGCTGGAGAACATCCTGCGCGAGAGCTATGGCGACGAGTTCGAGTCGCGCAGCTTCAAGATCCGGGTATGCGGCCCGAAGGTGCCGGCCAAGTATTATTTCCCCGCGAACTTCGTCGAGACCTTCGACGACGACCAAGCCGATTTCGCCATCGCCATGTCGAACTACGTGCCGAACGGCATCGACACCGCCGAGCGCGAATGCGCCCGCGCGCTCGCCGGCCGCGAGATCTATCGGGTCCAGCGTCTCGATACGCTGCTGTCGGTGGTGGTCGACCGGCGCGAGCTCAAGATCGGCCAGAGCCTCGCCTTGCGCGCCTCGGGCCGCCTCTCCAACCCCAAGCAGTGAGCGAAGACCCGCGCTTCGCCTGGTTCGCCGGCAGGCGGGCGCTCATCACCGGCGGGCTCGGCTTCATCGGATCGACCTTGGCGCACCGCCTGGTTGCGCTCGGCGCCCGCGTCACCGTGGTGGACAGCCTGATCCCGGAATATGGCGGCAACCCGTTCAATCTGGATACGCTTGCCGACCGGGTGCAGGTCAACGTCTCCGACATTCGCGACGTCTACAGCTTGAGCTATCTCGTCGCCGGCCAGGAGGTGCTGTTCAACCTTGCCGGCCAGACCAGCCATCTCGACTCCATGCACGAGCCCTTGGCCGATCTCGAGATCAATTGCCGCGCCCAGCTCACGCTGCTGGAGACCTGCCGCAGCCATTGCCCGGGGATCAAGCTCGTCTTCGCCTCGACCCGCCAGCTCTACGGCAAGCCCGACTATCTGCCGGTCGACGAGCGGCATCTGCTGCGGCCGGCCGACGTCAACGGCGTCAACAAGATGGCAGGCGAGTGGTACCACATCCTCTACAACAACGTTTATGGGCTGAAGGCTTCCGCCCTCCGGCTCACCAACACCTACGGTCCGCGCATGCGCATCAAGGACGCGCGCCAAACCTTCCTTGGCGTGTGGATCCGGCTCTTGCTCGAGGACAAGCCCTTCGAGGTCTGGGGCGGCGAGCAGCTGCGCGACTTCACCTATGTCGACGATGCGGTCGATGCGCTGCTCTTGGCCGCGACCGTGCCCGAAGTCGAGGGCCAAGCGCTCAACATCGGCGGCTTTCCCCCGATCTCGCTCAATCGCCTGGCAGAGCTCTTGATCGGCGCCAACGGCAAGGGCGAAGCGGTCCTGCGAAACTTTCCGGCCGAGCGCAAGCGCATCGACATCGGCGACTACTACGCCGACGATCGCCGTTTCCGCTCCTTGACCGGCTGGGCCCCCAAGGTCGATCTGGCGGAAGGGCTCAAGACCAGCCTCGACTATTATCGCCGCAATCTTCCGCACTATCTCTGACTAGGAGCCTGTCCGAGTAATCGAAACGGCGAAAGAATGATTCAACATCGCCCTCGCCTCCGGCAGATTCATTGCGCCATGCTCACCATGCGCGCAGCCAAGTTTCAATTTTTGAGCTCCGTCTCCATTACTCGGACAGGCTCCTAGCCCCTATTTCTCATACCAACCGGGTCAGCGATGGGCTCATGCGATCACAGGCAAGGAAAGGCGCGAAGAGCGATGCAGCGCATCGGTCGAGCGGCTTGACGCGGCATGTGATCGCAGGAGCCCATCCCTTCGGGTCGCCCGGCGAGGGGGCGCCCGACGTCGTCACGGGTCTCGACCGTAGCTTTGGCTACGCTCTTCGACCCGTTCCTAGCGGATCGCCCCCTCGCCGGGCGACGCTGATCCCGGTTGGTATGAGAAATAGGGGCTAGAGCCATGGCGGGCTTGAGCGTGCCGCAGAGCGATCCCAAGGCCGGCTATCTCGCCCACAAGGCCGAGATCGACGCGGCGATCGCGCGCACGCTCGACAGCGGCTGGTACATCCTCGGCCGCGAAGTGGCCGCCTTCGAAGAGGAATTTTCCCGCTTCGTCGGCCTCGCCCATGGCATCGGGGTTGCGAACGGCACCGATGCGCTGGTCTTGGCCCTGCGCGCCCTCGATATCGGTCCTGGCGCCACCGTCGCCACGGTCTCGCATACCGCCGTGGCCACGGTGGCGGCGATCGAGCTCGTCGGCGCTACCCCGTTGCTGATCGACATCGATCCCGGCCGTTACACGATGGACCCGGGCGAGCTGGAGACGGTGCTCGCGGGCGAAGGCAAGCGGATCAAGGCCGTCATCCCCGTGCATCTCTATGGCCAGCCTGCGGCGATCCAGGACATCCAGAAGCTGGCGGACCGCCTCGGTGTCGCCGTCATTGAGGATTGCAGCCAAGCGCATGGCGCCATGGTCGGCAACACCCAGGTCGGCCGCTTCGGCCGCATCGCCTGCTATTCGCTCTATCCGACCAAGAATCTCGGTGCCCTGGGCGATGGCGGCGTGGTGCTGAGCGACGATAAAGCCCTGGCCGGCCGCGTGCGCGAGCTCCGGGAGTATGGCTGGCGTGAGCGCTATGTGAGCGCCATCGCCGGCACCAACAGCCGGCTGGATGAGCTGCAGGCGGCGATTCTCCGGGTCAAGCTCAACCATCTTGCCGCCGACAACGAGCGGCGCCGGCGGATCGCCACGGACTACGATAGCGGCTTGGCGGGGTTGGGCTTGGGCTTGCCCGTGCGCGCCGCCGGCGCCACCCATGTCTATCATCAATATGTCGTCACCACCGCGGTACGAGCGCGGCTGCGCGAGCTCCTCAAGGAGCGCGGCATTGCCACCAACATCCACTATCCGGTTCCGGTGCACCGCCAGCCGGCCTATGCGGGGCGCGTCCCCTTGGGCCCGGCCCAATGCCGGCAGACCGAGCGTCTGGCCGAGAAGATTCTGAGTCTTCCCATGTATCCGCAGCTGAGCCGGGCGCAGATCGACCATGTGATCGGCAGCTTGCGGGATACGGTTCAACGCACTCAGTGATTGGAGCTAGCTAGGGCGCGGCACGGTCGTTATGAAGAGGCGCGTGCGCTCATCGAGGCTGCAATCACCGAGGGTCGGATTGTCGGCAGCGACGGCGATTTGACAGCATCAACGTGATGACGATGCGCAAATCCAAGAGCAAGAAATTTGGTGGCGTAGTCATCCACCCGATCCGGACAGTCGCAACCAATTCTTTGGCCGCCGTCGAGCGCGGCCCCCACCAAGAGTGCAAGCGGAGATCGACGCGCCATCGCTGAAGCGAGGCCTTGACAAGCATGGCGTGGTGTTTCCCTATTTGTCAGATCATTGTTTCAAGGATCGTCGATGGACGATTCCGCCGGCGATGGGTGGCAGCTGGTCTGCGATCTTTGCGAAGCGAGCTACCCGCTCGGTCCAATGAGCATGGGTTGTCCCCGCTGCGCAGAGCGCGGCGCGATTGGGGTGCTGAATTCGGTCTTTCGGCCAAGGACGGCGCCACCGCCGCTTGGTATCCGGCACGGCACCGGCTTAGGTCGATATCGCGACTTGCTGCCGTGCGGCGCGATGGACGGATGGCTCTCGCGCGGCGAAGGTGGGACGCCTCTCATCGAATCGCGCCACATTGGACCGCGACTGGGTCTTTCCAGGTTGCTATTCAAGTACGAAGGCTCAAATCCCACGGGATCCTTTAAGGATCGATATGTCTGCGTTGCGATCAATCTGGCCCGCGCCGCGGGTTATCACCGAATCGTTTCCTCATCCACGGGAAATCTTGGCGTATCGGTGGCCGCCTATGCGGCAGCTGCCGGAATGGAGTGTGTCATCGTCGTGCCGCGCGGCGCCCCACCGCGCGTTCTCGATGAGCTTCGTGGATTCGACGCGAAGGTGGTCGTTACGTCTGCCGAGCAGCGCCAGTGGGTCTTTGAGGCCATAGCGGGCCGGAAGGACTGGTTTCCGATCGCTGCTACGTTTCGTCGCTCCGTTCAAACGCCGGTCGGAATCGACGGGTACAAGACCTACGCCTATGAGCTAGCCGAGCAGCTTGGCGCGGCGCCCGCGGCCATGGTGTTTCCTTGTGCACGGGGCAATGGCTTGCACGGGGCATGGAAGGGTTTTTGCGAGGCGATGAGCTTCGGATGGATCGACCGATTGCCCGTCATGGTGTCATGTCAGCCCTCCGGCTCGAACTCGCTCGAAGTGTCGCTCCAAGGTGGCGCCAACGAACCTGTCGAGGTGCCGCGGCGGCCGAGCATAGCGTCTTCCGCCGCCGAGATCGTTTCGAGCAAGTTTGCGCTTTCGGCCCTGCGGGAGTCCAAGGGCGCGGCGCTCTCAGCCGACGATGTTGAGATTGTCGCAGCCCAGAAACTGCTCTGCGCCGAGGGCCTATTGGTCGATCCGGCATCGGCGCTGCCGGTCGCCTGCCTGCCGCGATTGCTGCAGCGGATCAAGGTGGAACCCGACGCGCCGATCGTTTGCCTGTTGACCGCTGCCGGGCACCGCTGGGCCGGTGTATCGGCGAGTGAAGGTGCTGGGGTCATCGCGGTCGAGGGTCCGGCGGACCTCGACAAGATCCCGGCCTTGATGGCTTAGGTGCCGCGCCTATTCCGCAAGCGGCGTCCAGATCCGAGCCAGCACATCCCCTGGGCGCACGCCCGCATGAAAGCGAAGCAGTCCGATCTTGCCGTCCACCGGGGAAAGGACCTCAGTCGCCTGAGCTCCATCGCGATCGAGGATGCGGCCGAGGCACCCTCCCTTGCCGACGCGGTCGCTCAATTCCACTTCGCGAACGAAGATACCAGGGGATTTTGCGACCACGTCATTGTTGCGCCAGATCGACGAGCGCGATGTTCCGATTGCGGCGGCGCCGGAATTCAGTAGCCCGCCATGCCGCAGAACGGCCCGCACCCGGTCTAGATAAAACCCGATGTTGCGCTCATGAATCTCGCCGCGCCCTCCTACCTCGGCTTCGATGACGGGGACACCGAGCTCGGCAAGGCTTCCTAATAGGAAGCCCGGCTTGCGCTTATTCGCGATCAGGTCCGTAAAGCCCGACGCGACGGCTGCAGCCCGCGATGCTTGCCCAAGATCACTGGGCTCGTCCAGGAATTCGATCCAGGGGCAGAGAAGATTGACGGAGCGCGCGCCGTGCATCGTGAGGACCAAATCCATGTGCCGGAACACTCCATGCAATAGGATGTGCGCCAGCCGCTCGGTTACGCCACCATCCGATCGCCCGGGAAACACCCGGTTCAGGTCGACACCGTCGATCGGCGTTGGACGCTGACCTGCGCCGAAGGCGGAAGGATTGGCATGTGTGATAACCACGAGCGTGCCGGCAATTGCGCCGGGGTCGACCTCCGCTAGGAACCGTCTCAGCGCAACGATGCCGTCATACTCGTCGCCGTGTACGCCGGCGACCAGGGCCACGCGTGGCTTTGGCGACGTGCCGGCGATCACGTGCACGGGCACTTCGACGGCCGCGCCGACTTCATGCGCATCGACACGCAAGAGGAAGCGGCGACGGTTTCGGGGTGGCGTGCCGAGGTCGACCGCGGCGGCCGAGGTGTAAATCGCCTCGGTCATGGCTCAGCCGGACACTGGAATTTCGCGTGGCGCGCGCTTGCTCAAGATTTCGCAGCCATGCTCGGTTACCGCAACGTTTTCTTCATGCAGCATGATCCGCCGTCCGCCATCCTCCGGCGCTATATAGGCCGCGCCCGGCTCGATATTAAGAATCATGCCGGCCTCTATGATCGTGTGATCGGTCTCGTTGATCGAAGGCGGTTCCGGCAGGACTAAGCCCATGCTGTGCCCCATGCGACCGACCTTCGTCTTGAGAGCGTCCGCTCCGCCCGAGGCAACCACGTCGGCCATGGCGCGCCAAACATCCGATACCGGTCGTCCCGGACGCACCGCTGCAATTCCCGCCTCGGTCGCCCGCCATACCAGCTCGTAAGCCCGACGGGTCGCATCGCTAGGCGGTCCAAACGCAAAATGGCGGTCAAAATCGCACCAGTAATGATCGAACTGGCAACCGGTATCTATGAACAGCACATCGCCCCGTCCCAGCACGCGGTCGGTCGGTCCCGTATTGGTGCGGTTGTACCCGCCCGGACCGGACAGCCCGGTCAATTTGAAGGTCTTCGTAGCGCCTCGCTTCATGATCTCGAGCTCGAGCTTCCGGCAGGCGCCCCATTCGGTATCCCCCTCGGAAAGCAGCGGCGGCAACGCCTCGAAGCCCTCCGACACGATGCGGCAGATCGTGCGCACCTTGGCGACCTCGGCCGGGGATTTGATCATCCGAAGCCGGCGCATCACCGGCTGCTCGGCATCGACAAAACGCACCGGCTCAACGAGCTCGCGAATGCGCAGGAAATCATTCACCGGGAAGCCCATCCGTGACTCCGGACCAAGCTCGGTTCCGACGCGGCCGAAGCGTTTTGCCGCGCTCCGCAGAGTGTCGGCCACAAGGCTCACGCCATCATCCGCCGGCCGGGGCGCCGGCCAAGTCCGGATGTCTTTCAGCCAGGTGGTCAGGCCGAGGCCGATCTCTGCGCCTTGCGCAACGATGGCGCAGGGCTCGCCCACCAGCGGCAGCACAAAGAATTTGGGCCTCGTCATCTGGAACGGCGAGAGGGTGATATCGCCGGTGAAGTAGCGGAAATTCCCTTCGGAGCTGACCAACAGAGCATCCATTTGTTGCTCGTCCATCAGCATACGCGCCCGTTCCAACCGCATCGCGTACTCCGCGGCGGGAAAGCTTGGCACGCTCGGGGCCTGGACTTCAGTCATCGCGAACACCCTTTCAATCCGGCAATCGGATCGTGGCATGCACCATCCAGACACGCACAGGAACCAGCTTGCGGAGACGCCCAGCGCTTGCATTGTCTGACGAATGGAGTAATGATCAAACCTGACCTTGGGCGCCGCTCCTGTCAAGGCACACCGATACGGCGCCAGAGACGGGGAGGATCGTCAAATGCAAAAAAAGCCATGCGGCTGGATTCTGTGTCGTGCATTGGCCCTGGTCGGTTTCGGCGCGGTGCTTGCTGGGCTCAATGTCGCCCACGCCGAGGAAAAACTCGTCCTGATGACCTGGGGCGGATCTTGGCTCGGGCATATCAAGAAGAACATTATCGAACCGTTTCAGCAGGAAACCGGAATCAAGGTCGAGCTGCGCCTGCAAGCGACCTCGCTTGAAGCATTGCCTATATTCCGTGCCGAGCGCGACAAGCCGACCATCGATGTTTGGACCGCGAGCCCGGTGTCGGCGATCTTTGCAGCCAAAGAGAATCTGCTGACGCCGATACCGAAAGAAGCGATCAAGAACGCCGCGCATATTCCGCCGGAGCTCGTTCATCCGGAATGGATCGGGTGGTACCGGCTGTTTTGGGGTCTCTGTTACGACAAGCAGCGGGCTCCCTTCGAGCTGAAGGAATGGAAGGACCTGTGGGACCCTCGTTTGAAAGGCGGGGTGGCTCTGCCGTCGGCTGTGTACTCTCAGGCGAAATTCATTACGCTTGCGGCCTGGTTGGCGGGCAGCGACGAACGCAATGTCGATCCGGCCTTCGCATTGTTGAAGCAGCTCAAGCCGAATGCCGGCGGCTACTACACCGGCGATCCGGAGGGCTGGCGCTACATGGAAGCGGGTGAGCTTCCGGTGATGGGGTTCTGCCTGGCCGGCGCATACATTCCACGCTCGAAGGCGAATCCCAATTTTCGATTTGTCGCTCCCAAGCCGACGCTGGCAAGCGTCGACACCTTCAGCTTAATGAAGGGGCCGAACCAGGCAAACGGGCTGAAGTTCATCGATTTCGCGCTCGGCAAGAAGGCTGAAGAGGCATTTTCCCAGGACGCGGTCGTAATGCCGGCGAACCGCACGGCCGAAGCGCCTCCATCGATCAAGCAGGTCGCGCCGCCGGAGGACAATTTCCGCTATGTCGACGAGGCTCATGTCTCAACGGTGATCAACACTTGGGTGGAGCGGTGGAATCGCGAGATCCAGGGGCCATAAGCGGGCGTTTTGCCGCGCTCCCGGCCGGGTCTCGCGAAAACTGGAATGGCGGCGTTTCTGGCGTAGCGCGGACGCGCTGGGATGGGCTGAACTGCCGAGCACGCGAGATCCGCTGCCATGGGCTTTGCCGGAATGCACGCAACGGCCTCAGCTGAACCGGAGGGGCAGATTGCTCCCCGTCGGGCGCCACGCCGGCCGGTCAGGTTCCGCCCGGCGGGGGTTCCCTATCTTCTAAGCCTGCCGGCCGTGCTGCTGACCGCCATGCTCCTGTTGTCGATATGGAACTTGGTATCGATGAGTCTTGGCACCGACGGCCCGTCCGGGTCGTTCACCCTCGATTATTACGCCAAGGCCATTCTTGATCCGTACTATCGCAACATCTTCTGGGTCTCGCTGTCTCTTGCGGCATGGACGACGGTCGTCTGCGCCCTTCTGGGATATCCTGTTGCTTATTACATGCATTGTGCATCCCCGGTCGTCCGACGCCTCGTCCTGATCATCTTGGTGGTCGTCAGCTTCAGCGATTATGTGCTGCGCATGTACGGCTTGATCCTGGTGATCGGACGAAACGGCCTTCTCAATCAATTGCTGGTGGCGAGCGGCCTCATTGGCGCGCCAGTCAAAATGATGTACTCGCAGCTCGGCGTCGTGATCGGGATGGTGATGGGCAATATTGTCTTCATGATCCTGGCGATCGGCGGCTCGCTCGAGCGTCTGGACGGCAGCTTGTCGCATGCGGCCGCCTTGCTTGGGGCCAACCGTGTTCAGACGTTCCTGCGGATAACCCTGCCACTCTCCATGCCAGGTGTGCTCGCAGGCGCCGCGATCGTGTTCTTGCTTGCAATGGCCTCATACATGACTCCGGCCATGCTTGGCGCTGGCTTCGTCAAGATGATTGGAAATTTGATCTATGAACAGGGCGTGGCCATGTTCGACATGCCGTTTGCCTCGGCAATCGCCATGATCGTGCTGGCGTTCTCGATCCTGCTGATCGCATTGCTCAACCTAGTTCTTGATCGCTATGGGCGACGGTTCGGAACCCGATGACGCAGGAGCGCCATTGCGGATTTTCTACCTGGCTCATTGCGTGGACGATCCTTGCGGCCCTTGTCTTGCCGCTGATCATCATCGCCGTGCTGGCGTTCAGCCCGGAAATGGCGCTGATCTTGCCGCCGCCGTCATTCTCCACCAAATGGTTCTTCGAACTGCTCAAGCGGGAGCAATTCGTTACGGGAATAACCTACAGCGCGGAACTGGCCGTATGCAGCGCCGCCATAGGCTTGTTCGTCAGCCTAGGCGTCGCCTACGCGATCGCACGCTACCGGTTCCCAGGTCGTGCCTTGATCCACGGCCTGGTGATGTCGCCATTGATCATCCCTGAGATCGTGACGGGACTTGGACTGTTGATCTGGTTCAATCAGATTGCGCTTCGCTGGAATGATGCACGCATCGTGCTGCTGCACATCCTCTTGATTCTGCCATTTATGGTTCGGGTGCTGACTGCGAGCCTGCAGCATAGCGATCGGAACCTGGAGGATGCGGCGCGGCTGCTTGGAGCCCACCCGGTCATCGCCTTCGCACGCGTCACCCTGCCGACGATCAGGCAGGGGCTCGTCGCCGCCCTGGTATTCGCCGTTGTCGTATCGTTTCACAACTTTACCGCAACGCTGTTTCTAATAACCAACAAAGAGACTTTGCCCATCACGATCTTCGGATATATCCGCGCGGGCGGCAGCGATCCGGCGACCGCGGCGCTTTCCACGGTGTTGATCGGAGTCACCAGCCTCATCGTTCTGGCAGTCGATCGTTGGATCGGCATAGAGCGCGTATCCCGATGAGCATGATCAACCCAGTCCGCCTGCGCCTCGATCGCATTTCCGTGCAGCTGAGCGGGCACCGGATCATCGAAGATCTGTCGCTCTTGGTCGAGCCAGGGGAAATCATCTCCCTCCTCGGCCCGAGCGGGTGCGGCAAGACCACGACGCTGCGCGTCATCGCCGGGATCATACGGCCCGATTCCGGCGACGTGTGGTTGGACGCCAGACGGGTGACCAACCTGCCATCGCATCAGCGCAATGTCGGGATGGTTTTTCAAAACTATGCCCTATTTCCTCATATGTCTTTGATCGAGAACGTGCTGTTCGGATTGAAGATGCAGTCGGTTCCGACCGAAGAGCGCCACGTCCGCGCGGCTCGAATGCTGGAGTTCCTCCAACTGTCGGCATTCGCCAATTCCTATCCCGATAAGCTCTCCGGTGGCCAGCAGCAACGTGCGGCGCTTGCACGAACCCTCGTGGTGCAGCCGGCAGTGCTCCTCTTGGACGAGCCGCTCTCGGCGTTGGACCGCCAACTACGCGACGCAATGCGAACAGAGCTGCGAACGCTGCTGAAGCAAGTTGGGATTACGACGATCATCGTGACCCATGACCAGGAAGAGGCGCTAACGCTCGCCGACCGCGTTGCCGTGATGCGCGATGGGAAGATCGAACAGATCGGCGTCCCACGTGAAGTTTACCACCATCCCGCCAATCGTTTTGTCGCCAGCTTTATCGGCCATACCAATTACATTCCTGGGCAGGTTCTCACCATGGACGACCATGTGGTGACGGTCGGAGTTGGCGCATCGATCGTCAAGGCGTACGGCGCCAAGCCATTGCCGGTCGGTGGGCGCGTGGAGTTGGCGATCCGTCCGGAGACCATCTCTGTTTCCGCCGACCGGAGGCGTCCTGAGACGGGACACAATTGCGTCACCGCGCGGTTGTGCCGTGAAGTATTCATTGGCGGTTCGACGCACCTGCACTTCGAGCTCGAGGACCGGACTCCGGTGGTCGTGTCTACAGTCTCCTTGGATAATTCGGCACCGAATGCACGGTCCGGTTCGGAGTTTTGCCTTTCATGGCCGGTGGAACGCAGCGTCGCGTTCGCGGCCGACGGGGCGGCCAAGACAGCAGATTCGAGGTGATTATCGATGCCCTTCGACCCATCATCGTTGTTCGATGTCAGAGACAAGGTCGCCGTCGTTACTGGGGCGGGCGGAGGCATCGGCGCGGCGTTGACGCATGGTTTCGCAGCGCTCGGCGCAAAGGTGTTGGCAGTTGATATCGCCGAGCCGAGCCAGTTGCCGGAGAACGCTTTTTACCACCGGGCCGATCTGCGCGATCGTACTGCGATCCCAGCAATCGCGGGCGCCGCTCAGGAGCGGTTCGGGCGAATCGACATTCTCGTCAACAATGCCGGCGTGGTCGGGCGGGCTCGGGCCGAAGAAATGCTCGCAGCCGATTGGGACAATACCCTCTCGATCAATCTAACGGGAACTTTCCAGCTGTCCCAGGCGGTCGGCCGGATCATGATCGCCCAAAGGTCCGGAAAGATCGTGAATGTCTCTTCGCGGTGCGGATTCGTCGGGATCCCCTTCATCAGCGCCTATAACGTCAGCAAGGCGGGAATCGTCGCACTTACACAAACCCTGGCCATCGAATGGAGCCTCTACAACGTCCAAGTTAATACGGTAGTGCCGGGCTTCGTTCGTACAAAGATGAACGAGCGATGGTTAGCCGATCCCGTCTCCGAGGCGTTGTATGCGCGCAAAATTCCCCTCGGCCGAATTTCGGAGCCAGAAGATCTGTTGGGAGCGGTCATATTTCTGTCGAGTGCGGCGTCTGACTATGTCACCGGCGCAACCTTATTCGTCGATGGCGGAAATTACGCAAGCGGTGGTGTGGGCGCGGAGGCTCGCGATCACGGGCTGAAGCAAATGCAAGGTAATTGAGGTGAGGGCGATGAAGCTGGAACGGATCAAACGAATAAAGACGAGCGACGCCGTCACTGAACGAATTGCGGCTCTGATAAGAGACGGTCAATTGAAGCCGGGTGACCGATTGCCCCCGGAAACCGAGTTGATGCGTCAGCTCGATGTCGGTCGATCCAGCATACGCGAAGCGATCCGCGGCTTATCGATGCTGGGGGTCGTATCGGCACGGCCGCGCCATGGCACTGTGGTGACGTCGCCGACGGCGACCATGCTCAGCGAGCAATTGGCCAGCTCAATAACACACTGGGCAATTCGCGATCTGTTTGAAGTGCGTGCCGTTCTCGAAGGCTACGCCGCGGGAGAGGCAGCGCAACGCGCAACGAAGCAGCATCTCGAGGAGATTGCCGAGGCGACGGCTGGCATGGAACGCAAGATTGCAAAAGGAAAAATATACTTCCGGGAGAACCAAGCCTTTCATCTTGCGATTGCGATGGCGGCACAGAACGGCGTTCTGTTCTTCTGCCTCAAGAGCATCATCGGCGGATTGCGCGATCTTCGCGTGCAGATGGTTAGACGCGTGCCCGAATTTCCAGAACGCGATGTATCGGAGCATCGGGCAATCCTGGCAGCGATCGTTCGGCGTGATCCAAAACATGCGGCCAGGCTGATGACAAATCATCTGAGGTCACAGATTAAGCTCCTCGAGGGGCGCGGCCAGACCGTTGCGGAGCCTAGAGTCGGCGTGCTGCAGCAAGGCGCAAGGGCCCGAGTCTTCTTGTAACCACTCCTGATGACGATTTCGCGGCTCGAGATGAGTCCCGTAATCATCAGACGATTGCTTAACTGCGGAGGCGCCCATGGGTAAGCTGCTGAGCGACCAACAGGTCCAGGGGTATCATCGCAACGGCTTTATTGCTCCCGTTCCGGTGCTATCGGCGGCGGAAGCCGCGCAGTTTCTCAGCCGGTTCGAAGCATATGCAGGCTCCCGCGAAAAACGCAGGGGCAGCGCTTACGATGACGAAGAAGGGCGCGAATTCTTGCGTCAACCCCACCGGAGAGCCCGATGGGCATATGAGCTCGTCAACCATCCTCGGGTGCTGGATGCCATTGAGGATATCTTGGGTCCGGACGTGATGGTTTGGGACGCAAAGCTATTCCCAAAGCCTCCACACAGCCTTTCCTATGTCGGCTGGCATCAAGACGGCACATACTCTACGGCCGCGCCGAGGGAACATAAGGTGACTGCGTGGATCGCACTGACCGATGCGACACCCGAAAACGGTGCCATGCAGGCAATACCCGGGTCGCACAATTGGGGACAGCTCGAGCATGTGCAATCGATAGACGATCACAATCTGCTGCGCTATGGGCAGTCGATATCGACGCCATTTGACGCGTCGACAGCTGTCGATTTGTCGCTACAAGCGGGTGAGATGTCGATGCATCACAACATGCTGATACACGGCTCGCCGCCCAATCCATCGCCAACCAGCCGGATCGGACTCAGCGTCAATTACATATCGCCGGATGTCATCGATAAGCCTGATCCCGAACGCAGGGTGATCCTTGCACGTGGCAATGATCGCTTTGGCCATTTTCAGCTTTTTGATTGGCCGGAGGGTCGGCGAGCGTAGCGGACCGGGGTTCTCGACGGGTTAAAGGCAGGTTATGCCCTTGCAGCGCAATCCGGCCTGAAGCTCCGGCGCGCTAACGTGGTCAAGCCCGCCAGTAAAGCAGCGTGATCCCGCTCATGATCAGCACGACGCCGGCGATCTGCGCCGGCACGATTGGCTCGTGGAACCATAGATGGGCCACCAGCAGCACCAGCACGTAGCTCGCCGATACGCTGGGAAAGGCGACGGAGACCGGGATGCCGCGGAGCGCCAGCGTATAGAGGAGGCCGGCCATGCCGTATGCGCCGAGACCCAGGATCGTCACCGGACGCATGAATTGCTCGAGGATGCTGCCGGCATCGGCGCCGGTCTTCAGCAGGAGCTGGCCCGCGACGCCGAAGAGGATCGCCGCCGCCAGCAGCGCATAGTGGATCATTTCGGCTAGGCTCTTCGGCTCGTGGATGCGGGTTCGGAGGCGAGCAGGATCTCCCCCGAGCGCACCGGCGACGGCCGGCGGTAGACCTGGTGCACCACCGCCTGGGGCTTGCGGTTGAGGGTGAGATAGAGCCGGCCCAGATACTCCCCGAATACACCGAGGATCATCAGCTGCATGCCCGACAGGAAGAGAACGACGACCATCAAGGAGCGCCAGCCCGGCGGGGTGTTCTCGAGGAAGGCCTGGAGGATGAGGATCACCACGCCGACGAGACCCACGCCCGACATCAGCATGCCGATGAGCGCCGAAATCCTGAGCGGCATCACCGAGAAGTTCACGAACATGTTGAGCCAGAGCCGGACCAGGCGCCGCAAGGTGTAGTTGCTGCGCCCGATCGCGCGCGGCAGATGCTGCACCTCGATCCGTCCGATCGATTGCGTGACCTGCATGATCAGGCCGTCGATATAGGGAAACGGCCCCTCGTATTCGACGACCTTCTCGGTGACGAAGGCGCTCATGCAGCGAAAGCTGGAGAGGTAGAGATTCTTCGGCTTTTCCAGAAGCCAATCGGCGCACCAGTTGGTGAAGCGGCTGCCGAGATTGCGCCAGGGCGCATGCTCCTTCGAGGCGGAGTAGGTGTAGATCACCTGCTGGCCGCTCGCTTGCGCGAACTCGAGCAGGCGCTTTACCTCCGAGGGCGGGTTCTGCAGATCGTCGTCCATGGTGATGATCCAGTCGCCCCTTGCGTGCCTGAGCCCGGTCATCACCGCATTATGCTCGCCATAGTTGCGCGAGTGGTCGACGAGCGTCACCGGAACCGTGGCCTGGTCGACCAGCTCCAGGCACACCTCGCGGCTGTTGTCGGGGCTGCCGTCGTTGACCAGCACGATCTCGTGGCCGCCGGCGATGTCGAGCCCCTGGATCGCGCGCACGAGCTCGCCCACCGAGCTCGAACCATTGTAGACGGGCACCACGACCGAGAGCGCGAATGGCCTAGCCATGCTTCACCCCGACCGCCAGCACCGAGCCGCCGAAGGGGAGCACGAGGCCCAAGCGGATGAGCCAGTTCTCGAACAGGACCGCGCCGCGAAAGCAGGCTTCGAGGACCGCCGGATAGGCGCGCACATCGCCGCCGCCGGGAAACAGCAGCCGACGCAGCACCATCAGCGGAAACAGGATCATATTCCAATAGGTGGTCTCGACCCGGGCGAAGCCGGCCCGACGCAGCAACCCCGCGGCCCGGCTTCTGGTATAGCGCCGGCTCTGCTGCACCCGGCGATCATGCTCCGAGCCGAGCCAGGCATAGGCAGGCAGGTTCACCACATAGATGCCGCCGGGCCTGAGGCAACGATGCGCCTCGGCGACCGCCTCATCCTCGGCCACGCGGTCGTGGGCCAGCACGTCGGCCGAGACGATGGCGGCGAAGCTTTCGGCGGCGAAGGGCAGGCGATCGACGCTGCCGACGCAGACGGGCTTCTGAGCCTTCGCCGAGGCCAGGCTGGCGGCGATCGGTTCGATATCGAGGCCGTATGCGGTTCGGCCGGCAAGCTGCCTGAGCAAGCCGCCGGTGCCGCAGCCGGCATCGAGGATGGGAGACGCTCCACCGCCGCCGAGGTCGAGGGCCGTCAGCAGATTGGCGTGGAGGCCGCGGTACCACCACATCCGCTCCTCGACCGCGTGCATACGCTCATACTCGCGTCGTTCCATCGGCTCAGTCCGTCTTGCCGGGGTCGTTCGGCCGATCCTTTTCGCCGCGCTCGCGCTTGAACTTGGCCACGCCGCGTCCGAGATCGCGCATGAGGTCGGGCAGCTTGTTCGAGTAGAAGAGCAAGATGATCACCAGGAGAATGAGCAGGAACGGCAACGGGCCCATCATGAACACCTTTCTGCCGTCCGATTGGGGCGCCATCGTGGCTGAACCGCGGCCATCATACGCCAGCAACGGCGATGGCGCAGGCAGCCGGCCTCAACGGTACCGACGATGCTGCTCTTCGAGGAACGCCGACGGCCGCAACCCCCAGCGGCGCTGCAGCTCGATGAGCTTGCCCGAGCGATGCCAGTCGGTGACGATTCCGGAGATGAGCTTGCCGTAAGGGCCATTGCGCTCGTCCAGCGGCACCCCGATGCCCCAGGTCCAAGGCTCCTCGGACGGCAAGGGCAGCTCGAAGCCGGACCAGCGCTCGCCGCGGGTGAGCCGGGCCGCCAAGGTGGTCTCATCGAACACCCAGGCTTGGCAGCGTCCATCCAGGAGCGCGCTCTCGATCTCGGCCGTGGAGGCATAGGGCACGAGGTTGGCTCCGTAGACCTCGACCGCGCGGCGGTTGAAGCTGGCACCGCTCAATCCGCAGACCGGCCGCCCCTTGAGCTCGGCCCACGCCTTGAGGCCAAGCTTCGCCGGCGCCAGGACGGCGATGCCGGAGGCATAGTAGGGCGGGTCGATGACGCCGATCTCGGCGCGGCGGGCCTGGGTCACCGGCATCGAGGCCAGGATCATGTCGATCCGCCCCGCCTTGAGCCACGGCACCCGGTTGCCGGCGGCCACCGTCTGCAGGCGCGGCGGCACGCCCAGCCAATCGGCAACCGACTTGGCGAGGTCGATCTCAAATCCCACCGGATTGCCGCTGTTGTCGATATAACCGAAAGGCTGGAAGCCGGTGTTGACGCCGATGACGATCTCGCCCTTCTCGGCGATGCGCGTCAGGCTGTCGCCGGCGGCATCGAGACTGAGGGCCACGACGCCGCAAGCGACGGTGGCCGCGAAGGCGAGCAGCCTCGACATGGGCGGACGCTACTAGGCGAATCGCCTCTTTGCAAGCGGCCTCAAGCTCTTAGCGAGAGGCCGCGAGCTCGCGTAGGGCCGTCGGAGCGCCGGAAGCGGCATGGACGACGCGGCCGCCGACCAAGGTCGCCAGCGCCATTCCCTCGGTCGGCCTGCCGTCGAAGGGGCTGTTCTTCGACTTGCTCTTGAAACCGGCGACATCGATGCGGTGCGGCCGGTCCGGGTCGATCAGCACGAGATCGGCACTGGCTCCGCGTCCGAGCCGCCCCTTCGCCAGGCCGAGGCGGAGGGCGGGGTTGCAGGTGAGCTTGGCCAGCGCTTGGCCGAGGCCGAGATGCTTGTTGTGGACGAGCTCGAGCGTCAGCGGCAGCAGCGTCTCCAGCCCGATGATGCCGGCGGCCGCCTGGGCGAATGGCAGCCGCTTGGAGTCCTGGTCGTGCGGGGCGTGATCGCTGGCGATCGCATCGATGGTGCCGTCGGCCAGGCCTTCGACCACGGCCCGGCGATCCCATTCCGAGCGCAAAGGCGGCGACAGCTTGGCGAAGGTCCGATAGTCGCCGACCGCGGTTTCGTTGAGAGCGAAGTACGGCGGTGCGGTATCGCAGCTGACATCGAGACCTCGCCGCTTCGCCTGACGGATGGCCTCGATGGCGGCCGCGGTCGAAACATGCGCGGCGTGGTAGCGCCCGCCGGTGAGCTCGACCAGGCGCAGGTCGCGCTCGATCATGATCACTTCCGCCGCCGCCGGGATCCCCGGCACGCCGAGGCGGGTCGCGATCTCTCCCTCGTTCATGCCCGCCTCGGTGCCGAGGCTCGGCTCCTCGGCGTGCTGCACGATGAGCTGGCCGAACGTCTTGGCGTAGCTGAGCGCGCGGCGCATGACGAGGGCGTTGGCGATCGTGCGCTCGCCGTCGGTGAAGCCGACCGCACCGGCTTCGCTCATCAGCCCCATCTCCGTCAGCTCGTTGCCGCTCAAGCTCTTGGTCGCGGCGCCATAGACGCGAATGTCGGCGAGCCCGATCGTGCGCGAGCGGCGCTCGATGAACTGCACCAGGGAGACGTCGTCGATGATCGGGCTGGTGTTGGGAAGCTGCACCATGGTGCCGATGCCGCCGGCGACGGCAGCCGCCCCGCCCGACTCCATGTTTTCCTTGTGCTCTTCGCCCGGCTCGCGCAGCTGAACGCGCATGTCGACGAGCGCCGGCGCCAGCACCTGGCCGCCCCCGTCGACCACCGTCATATGCGAGGGCGGTTGTTGGGGCAGGATGTTCTGTCCGAAATCGGCAATGAGGCCGTCGGCGACGACGAGCTCGCCCATGCTGTCGAGCTTGGTGGCCGGATCGATCAGCCGCACATTGGCGAAGGCGAGGATCCGGCTCACGGCTGGTTGCGTCCGGGCTCCGCCACCCGGCTGGACAGCATGTCGAGGCATGCCATGCGCACCGCCACACCCATCTCGACCTGCTGGCGGATGAGCGAACGGTCGATGTCGTCGGCGACCTCGCTGTCGATCTCCACGCCGCGGTTCATCGGTCCGGGATGCATGATGAGGGCGTCGGGTTTGGCCAGGGCGAGCTTCGCATAGTCGAGCCCGAAGAAATGGAAATACTCGCGGATCGACGGCACGAAGCTGCCGCGCATGCGCTCGGTCTGCAGTCTGAGCATCATGATGATGTCGGCGCCCTCGAGACCCTTCTTCATGTCGGTGAAAGCCTCCACACCCAGGCGCTCGATCTCGGCCGGCAGCAATGTAGGCGGGGCCACGACACGCACCCGGGCCCCCATGGCGTTCAGGAGATGGATGTTGGAGCGGGCGACGCGGCTATGGGCGACGTCGCCGCAGATCACCACCAGGAGACCGCCGATGCGCCCCTTGTTTCGGCGGATGGTGAGCGCGTCCAGGAGTGCTTGCGTCGGATGCTCGTGGGTGCCGTCCCCGGCATTGATGACCGAGCAGTTGACCTTCTCGGACAAGAGCTTGACCGCGCCCGAATCGGGATGGCGCACCACCAGCACGTCCGGATGCATGGCATTCAGCGTCATCGCCGTGTCGATGAGCGTCTCGCCCTTTTTGATCGCGGAGGAGGCGACCGCCATGTTGAGGACATCCGCGCCAAGCCGTTTGCCGGCGAGCTCGAAGGAGGTGGAGGTGCGGGTCGAGGTCTCGAAAAAGAGGTTGATCTGGGTGCGCCCGCGCAACACCGAGCCCTTCTTGTCCGGTCGGCGGTTCTGCTCGACATAGCTCTCGGAGAGATCGATGAGCCCGGTGATCTCGTCCGGCCCCAAACCTTCGATGCCCAGGAGATGGCGGTGCGGGAAGCGGAACTCCGGGCGGGCGGTCATGAGCCGCGACTATAAGGCGGGAGCCCAGAGGCGCAACAGGGCGCGTCGCAAGCCCGGTTGCGTCTGTTGCCCCCACCCCAACCCTCCCCCACCGAAGACGGCGGGGGAGGGGGTTCGATGGCGAATCGTTAGAGCCCTCCCCCGCGGATGCGGGGGAGGGTCGGGGTGGGGGCTATGCCGGCCGCCAGCCGATCTCGACGCGATTGCCGGCGGGATCATGGGTGAAGAAGCGCTCGAGGCCGTCGGCCTGCGGTTGATCCTCGGTGACGGCGAAGCCGGCGGCCAGCACGCGGGCGCGCATCCCTTCGAGATCGGCCACGCGAAAGCAGACATGGCGTCGGCTGCCCGCACCTGCCGCGCCGGGCTCGATCGCGATGTGGAACTGGGCGTTGCCAAGCGCGTACCAAGCGCCCCCGCGGCGCTTCAACGCCTCCGGCTTGGCGATCTCGCCCAGGCCCAGAACCTGGCCGTAGAAGACCTTGGCTGCGGCCTCCAGCTCCGGGGGCACGGTCACCTGCACATGGTCGATGGCGATCGTCGCTTCAGCTTCGCTTGAGGGCATCGAGCGCTCCCTGCAGGATGTAGGCGGCGGCGAGCTTGTCGACCAGCTCGGCGCGGCGTTGGCGCGAGGCGTCGGCATCGATCAAGGTGCGGGTCACCGCCGCGGTCGACAGGCGCTCGTCCCAGAAGGCGATCTCCAGATCGGCGCGCTCCAAGAGGTTGCGCGCGAACTGGCGTACCGACTGGCAGCGCGGTCCTTCCGATCCGTCCATGTTGAGCGGCAAACCGATGATCAACGCGCCGACCTGGCGCTCGGCGATCACCTCGGCCAGCGCTGCCGCATCGGCCTGGAATTTGCGGCGCTTGATGGTGGTGACGGGCGTTGCCACGGTGTGCGAGCTGTCCGATAGCGCCAGCCCGATGGTTTTCGTGCCTACGTCCAGGCCTAGGATGCGTTGGCCCGGCTTCAACAATGGCTTGAGGTCGGCGGGGTTGCGGATCGCCATGGCGGATGATAGTGTCCGCGCCGCTTTCGGACCCAGCATTTTCCTGGCTTCCCGGGCCGGACCAGAGCGGCGGGTCGAATCCTTCGCAGAGAATTGGTCGATGCCCCTCGATAAAGCCACCGTCCGCAACGTCGCGACGCTAGCGCGCATTCGCGTGGCCGATGCGGAGCTCGAGCATTTGGCCGGCGAGCTCGACCATGTCCTGAAGTGGATCGAGCAGCTAAACGAGGTCGATGTGAGCGGCGTCGAGCCGATGACCAGCGTCGTCGCCATGAAGCCGACGCTGCGCCAGGACGCGGTCGCCGATGGCGGCAAGCCCGAGCAGATCCTGGCCAACGCGCCGGAGGCGACGCAAGGCTTCTTCGTCGTGCCCAAGGTTCTCGAGTGATGGGCCCGACCGATCTCACCATCGCCGAAGCGCGGGATCAGCTGCAGGCCCGCACGCTGGGTGCTGTCGAGCTCGCGGAGGCGCATCTGCAGGCGATGGCAGAGGCGCGGGTGCTGAACGCCTTCGTGACCGAGACGCCGGAGCGGGCGCGGGCCGACGCGAAAGCCGCCGAGGCGCGGCTGGCGAAGGGCGAAGCGCGGGCGCTCGAGGGCATTCCCCTCGGCATCAAGGATCTCTTCTGTACCAAGGGCATTCTGACGACCGCCGGCAGCCATATCCTCGACGGCTTCAAGCCGCCCTACGAGTCGACGGTGACCCAGCAGCTCTGGCAGGCGGGCGCGGTGATGCTGGGCAAGCTCAACATGGACGAGTTCGCCATGGGCTCCTCCAACATGACGAGCTATTACGGGCCGGTCAGGAACCCCTGGAGCCGGGCGGGCGACAATCGTCCGCTGGTCCCCGGCGGCTCCTCCGGCGGCTCGGCCGCGGCGGTGGCGGCCCGCATCGTCATGGGGGCGACCGCGACCGATACCGGCGGATCGATCCGCCAGCCCGCCTCCTTCACCGGCACGGTCGGAGTCAAGCCGACCTATGGCCGCTGCTCGCGCTGGGGCATCGTCGCCTTCGCCTCCTCCTTGGACCAGGCCGGACCGATCGCCCGCACCGTCAAGGACGCCGCCATACTCCTCGGCGTCATGGCCGGCCACGACCCCAAGGATTCGACCTCGGCCCACGCGCCGGTGCCCGACTTCGAGGCGGCGCTGGCGCGCGGCGTCAGAGGACTTAGAATCGGGATCCCGAAGGAATATCGGATCGACGGCATGAACGAGGCGATCGACGCGATCTGGCGGAGCGGCATCGATTGGCTTGAGGCGGCCGGCGCCACCACGCTCGAGGTGTCGTTGCCGCACACCAAATACGCGCTGCCCACCTACTACGTGATCGCGCCGGCGGAGGCGTCTTCAAATCTCGCCCGCTATGACGGCGTTCGCTTCGGCCTGCGCGTTCCGGGCAAGACGCTCGACGAGATGTACGAGAACACCCGCGCCGAGGGTTTCGGCAAAGAAGTGCGCCGGCGCATCATGATCGGCACCTATGTGCTGTCGGCGGGCTACTACGATGCCTACTATCTGCGCGCCCAGCGCGTGCGCCAGCTGATCGCGCGCGACTTCACCGAGGCCTACAAGAATGTCGACCTCATCCTGACGCCGACGGCGCCGACCGACGCGTTTGCCATCGGCGAGAAGATGGACGATCCGGTCGCCATGTATCTGAACGACGTGTTCACGGTTCCATCCAGCCTCGCGGGCTTGCCGGGCATCTCGGTGCCTTGCGGCCTTTCCGCCGGCGGGTTGCCCTTGGGCCTGCAGGTGCTGGGTCGTGCCTTCGATGAGGAGACGCTGTTCGCCGCCGCCCGCGTGCTCGAGGACGCCGCCGGCTTCGGGGCCAGGCCATGAGCCTCTTCAAAGGCGAGACCGGAGAATGGGAGGTCGTCATCGGGCTCGAGGTGCATGCCCAGGTGATCTCCAAGTCGAAGCTGTTCTCCGCCGCGGCCACCGAGTTCGGCGCCGAGCCCAACACCCAGGTGAGCTTCGTCGATGCCGCCTTTCCCGGCATGCTCCCGGTGATCAATCGCACGTGCATCGAGCAGGCGGTCAAGAGCGGGCTTGGCATCAACGGCGAGGTCAACGAGATTTCAGTCTTCGACCGCAAAAACTACTTTTATGCCGATCTGCCGCCCGGCTATCAGATCTCCCAGTATTCGCGCCCCATCGTCAGCGGCGGGCATCTCCTCCTCGACATGCCCGACGGCTCGCCCCGGCGCATCGGCATCACGCGCCTGCATCTGGAGCAGGATGCCGGCAAGAGCCTGCACGACCAGCATCCGAGCCTGAGCTACATCGACCTGAACCGCGCCGGTGTGGCCTTGATGGAGATCGTCTCCGAGCCGGATCTGCGCACGGCCGAGGAGGCTGGGCTCTACATCAAGAAGCTGCGCTCGATCCTGCGCTACCTCGGCACCTGCGACGGCAACATGGAGGAGGGGAGCCTGCGCTGCGACTGCAACGTCTCGGTCAGGCGTCCCGGCGCCGCGCTCGGCACCCGCACCGAGACCAAGAACGTGAACTCGGTCCGCTACGTCATGCAGGCGATCGAGTACGAGACGCGCCGCCAGGTCGAGGTGCTCGAATCCGGCGGTGCCATCAAGCAGGAAACCCGGCTCTTCGACCCGGGCAAGGGCGAGACCAGGCCGATGCGCTCCAAGGAGCACGCCCACGACTATCGATATTTCCCCGATCCGGACCTGCTGCCGCTCGAGCTCGACCGCGGCTGGATCGAAGCGATGCGCCGGTCCCTGCCGGAGCTGCCGGACGAGAAGAAGGCGCGCTTCGTCAGGCAATATGGATTGACCGACTACGCGGCGTCTGTACTCGTGGCGGAGCGCGAACAAGCGGACTACTACGAGCAGAACAATCGGCCGATTCTTAAGGCAGTTGGTGGTATGTCTCTCGACGTCGATAAGGTATTCAGGTCGGGATCAGATTATACGGTCATAAATGACGTACCGAACAAAGATTGGGTCATATCAACTAGCACTGCGACAGCGAATGTCGTCACATCTGAAATATTTGGGTTGATGAATCGCAAAGCGATTCCAATCACGCATGAGACGATCCAGCGGTTGGATATCATTGGCCTCGAAAAGCTGAAGTACGACGGAACCATCTCCGGGCGGATCGCCAAGGAGGTGTTCGAGGCCATGGTCGAGACCGGCAAGCCTGCTTCGGCGATCGTCGAGGAGAAGGGCCTCCAGCAGGTCTCCGATACGGGCGCGCTCGAAGCGGCCGTCGCCGATGTCATGGCGAAGAACGCCGACAAGGTGGCGGAATATCGCTCCGGCAAGGAGAAACTGTTCGGCTTCTTCGTGGGCCAGGTGATGAAGGCAACCGGCGGCAAGGCCAATCCGGGCGTGGTCAACCAGATCCTGAAGGCCAAGCTCGCGGGCTGAGCGGCCGCGCCAAGGAGAGAAGCGGAGAAGCGAGATGGCGACCCAGACCTACACCCTCTACGGCGCGGCCTTGTCGATCCCCTCGGTCAAGGTCGGCATGGCGCTGGCGATGACCGGCACGCCCTACAGCTATAAGCATGTCGATCTGCGCACCGGCCAGCACAAGACGCCGGAATACATCGCCATCAATCGCTTTGGCCAGGTGCCGGCCTTGAAGCATGGCGAGATGACTGTCGTGCAGTCCGACGTCATCCTCGAATATCTGGGCGAGAAGACGAAGAAGTTCTGGCCCAAGGACAAGGCGGCGCAATACCAGGTCAAGGAGTGGCTCGCCTGGGAGCTCGACCTTTGCGTGCCCGGCATCGCCATGCCCCGGGCGCTCACCCGCTTCCAGCAGGGCGATCCGGTGGTGATCGAGTTCATGCGCAAGCGCGGCGAGCGGGCGCTCGGCATGCTGGAGGCGCAGCTCTCCAAGACCGCCTATCTCTGCGGCTCGGAGCCGAGCATGGCCGATATCGCCTGCGCGGTCGACTTGAGCTATCTGGACGAGGCGGGCCTCAGCCTCGACAATTTTCCAAGCGTGCGTTCCTGGCATGCCCGCATGGCGGCGCTGCCGGGCTGGAAGAATCCAAAAGAGGCGCTGCCCACCTCGTGACCTCCAAGAACACCCATCCGGCGACCCGTTGCGCCCAGGCGCTGGGCGCCATCGATCCGACGACCAAGGCGCTGGTGCCGCCCTTGCACGCGGCCACCACCTTCGAGCGCGAGGCCGATCTCGGATACCCCCAGGGCTTCAGCTATTCGCGCAACGACGGGCCGACGCAGAAGGCCCTGGAAGCGGTGCTGGCCGATCTCGAAGGGGCTGCCGACGCGCTCGCCTTCGCCTCGGGCATGTCGGCGGCGGCGGCGGTGTTCTTGGCCTTGAGGCCCGGCGACCACGTGCTGGCGCAGCAGACGATGTATTGGGGTTTGCGCAAATGGCTGCTCGAGGTGGCGCGGCCCTGGGGCCTCGAGGTCGACTTCGTGCCGGCAGGCGATGTCGGCGCGATCGAAGCCGCCATCAAGCCCGGGCGCACCCGTTTGGTGTGGCTGGAGAGCCCGGCCAACCCCACCTGGGAAGTCGTCGACCTCGCCGCCGCTTCCCGCGTCGTCCATGAAGCCGGCGCGTTGATCGCCGTCGACTCCACCGTCGCCACGCCGGTCCTGACCCGCCCGATCGCGCACGGCGTCGACATCGTCATGCATTCCGCCACCAAATATCTGAATGGCCACTCCGATGTGCTCGCCGGCGCGCTCATGACCCAGCGCAACGACGCTTTCTGGGCGCAGATCAAGGAGGTGCGCAAGGGCTTGGGCGGCATCTTGGCGCCGTTCGAGTCGTGGCTCTTGCTCAGGGGCGTGCGCACCTTGTTCGTGCGGGTCCGGCAAGCTTCGAAGAGCGCCGAGGCGATCGCGCTCCACTTCGAGCATCATCCAAAGGTCACGGCCGTGCTCTATCCCGGCCTTGAGAGCCACCCCGGACACGCGGTGGCGAAGCGGCAGATGGTTGGCGGCTTCGGCGGCATGCTCTCGATCCGGGTGAAAGGCGGGGAAGCCGGCGCCGTCAAAGTCGCCGCAAGGCTGCATGTCTTCAAGCGCGCCACCTCGCTCGGCGGTGTGGAGAGCCTGGTCGAGCACCGGGCCTCGATCGAAGGGGCCGGCAGCCCCTGTCCTCCGGATCTGCTCAGGCTTTCCGTCGGCATCGAGGATACGGGCGATCTCGTCGCCGATCTCGATCAGGCGCTGGCGGGAGTCTGACGAGGCCGATCCGTCGCCAGCGCCGGCGAATGCGGCGCGGGGCAGGCGTGGCTGGCGACATTGCATTTGCAAGACGCCATCCCCCCAACACCTGCCCCGGCCGTATGCAACATCAAATGGAGAGGCTTGTTCAGCTATCGCGTCTAGCGCATGGGCCACTCTCCTCTGTCGTTGCGGGTCGAAAATCGCCGCACCGCTTCTAGGCCGAACTTTACCCTGTGTTTTGCGATAAGCGCTTGAGCTGTTTGACTGTCTGCGGCTTTTCGGCTGCTTTTGTGTCCATGTAGATAGAGGGATATTACTTGACATGGCGCCAGCTTGGTGATTCAAGCTCGTCAT
>JACQAG010000076.1 GCA_016195085.1 Pseudomonadota bacterium
AGCGCGCCTCGGTGGCTGGAACTGCTACTACAAACCGCCAGGACCCAAGACCATGCGCGACGGCTGGAACCAGCTCGCCGCCAGGATGGAAGGCTATGCCCTTGCTACCCAAGGCCAAGATCCGTGAATCCCATAGCCCCACGGGAGAGGTAACGAAGAAGATGGTCTTCGCTACGCGACGCCCCGGCGCACGCCGTGCTAAGTCTGCCCGCCGCCATGACCACGCTCCGCCTCGCCTTCATGGGCACTCCGGATTTCGCCGTGCCGATCCTCGATGCGCTCCTCGGGGCCGGGCACAGGGTCGTGCGGGTCTATGCGCAGCCGCCCCGGTCGGCCGGGCGCGGCCAAAAGCCGCGACCCTCGCCGGTCGAGGCCCACGCCCTGGCCTTGGGCATTCCCGTCAGCACCCCCCTCTCGCTCAAAGATCCGGCGGAGCAGGCGAGTTTCCAGGGCCTCGGCCTCGATGCCGCCGTCGTCGCCGCCTATGGGCTCATTCTGCCCAAGGCGATCCTGGAGGCGCCGCGGCTCGGCTGCATCAACGTGCATGCCTCGCTGTTGCCGCGCTGGCGCGGTGCGGCACCGATCCAGCGGGCGCTCATGGAAGGGGACACCGAGACCGGCGTCACCATCATGCAGATGGACCAAGGCCTCGACACCGGGCCCATGCTGCTCTGCCAGAAATGGCCGATCGCCGCGGACGCCACCGGCCAGAGCCTGCATGACGATTTGGCGCGGCTCGGCCAACGCCTCATCGTCGACGCGCTGGCCGGTCTTGCCGAAGGCCGACTCCAGCCGACGGCGCAGCCGCGAGCGGGTGCCACCTATGCCGGCAAGCTCGCACGCGCGGACGGGCGGATCGATTGGCGCCTCGCGGCCACGGCGCTGGAGCGTCTGGTGCGGGCACTCGATCCCTGGCCCGGCGCCTATTTCGAGCATGGAGGCGAGCGGATCAAGGTGCTCGCCGCCGAGACGCGCGCCGGCAATGCGGCACCCGGCACCGTGCTGGATGAGCGCCTGACGGTCGCCTCGGGCGAGGGTGCCATCGGTCTGTTGCGATTGCAGCGGCCCGGGCGCCAGCCGATGCCGGCCGAGGCACTCCTGCGCGGTTATCCCATCGCTCCCGGCACGGTGCTCGCCTGATGCCCCGCTACCGGCTCACCCTGGAATATGACGGTAGCCAGCTCGTCGGCTGGCAGCGCCAGACCAACGGACCGTCGGTGCAGCAGCACCTCGAAGAAGCGATCCAGAAATTCTGCGGCCAGACCGTGCTGGCCCACGCCGCCGGCCGCACCGATGCCGGCGTGCACGCCTTGGGTCAGGTGGCCCATATCGATCTCGTCGGCGAGATGGCGACCGATACCTTGCGCGAGGCGGTCAACTATCACCTGAAGCCGCAGCCGATCGCGATCCTGGAAGCGGTCGCGGCCGGCCCCTCTTTCCATGCGCGCTTCTCCGCGACCTTGAGAGCCTATCGCTATCGCATCGTCAACCGGCGCGCACCCTTGACCCTGGAGCGCGGTCGCGCCTGGCTCGTCACCCGCCCGCTCGATACGGTGGCCATGCACGAGGCGGCACAGGGTCTCGTCGGCCGCCACGACTTCACCAGCTTCCGCGCCGGACAGTGCCAGGCGAAGTCGCCGGTGAAGACCTTGGACCGGCTCGAGGTCGAAAGGGCGGGCGAAGAGGTGGCGATCGTCGCCGAGGCCCGCTCGTTCCTGCACCATCAGGTGCGCAACATGGTCGGCAGCCTGCGCCTGGTGGGCGAGGGCAAATGGACCGCGCATGATCTGGCGAAGGCGCTCGCCGCCCGCGACCGTGCCGCCGCCGGGGCCACGGCGCCGCCGGATGGTCTCTATCTCACCCGGGTCGAATACGGGGTGGCGCTAGCCGCGGATGCTGGCGGCGAGGCCGTTGACCAGGACGCCTAGGCTCAAGTCCATCAGCACCAAGCCGGCCGCGGTGCCGCCGGAAACCTCGAGCCCGACCTTGGCGATGTACCATTGGAAATGCAGGATCGCCACCAGCGCCACTAGGGCCGCCACGGCGCCGATCGGCTCCGGCAGGACGCCCACCCAGCGCAGTGCCGCCACCACCAGAAATAGCAGGATCTGCAAGAGGCCGGCCCAATTGTAGGGCACCATGTAGTCGAAATAGCGCGGCCCGCGCCCGAGCCAATCCGCCATGAAGACCATGATCAGCGGATAGGCCGTCCAGGAGATGACGTAGGCGATCGCCTCGACCACCAGGATGCGGGTGAGATGGTCGGCGAGCTCGGCACGCTCGCTCGACAAGAGCAACAGCATGAGATGCGCCGGTGCCGCCAGCGCGGCGGCGCAGAAGCTGCGCCAGAATCCGCTCTGGCTGCGGTCGAAGAATTCGATCCCGCTCGGATCGGATCGCCACAGGCGCAGGGCGCCGGTGAGCGCCGCCATGACCTCGGCGCGGCTCGCGATCACGATCGGAACATCGCCACGAGGCGGGGGATTGCCTTGGACGGCATCAGTCGCGCAGGAGCTCGTTGATCGAGGTCTTCGCCCGCGTCTGCTCGTCCACGCGCTTGACGATGACGGCGCAATAGAGCGACGGCCCCGGCGCGCCACCCGGAAGCGGCTTGCCCGGCAGGCTGCCCGGCACCACGACCGAGTAGGCGGGCACGCGGCCCATGAAGACCTCGCCGGTGGAGCGGTCGACGATCTTGGTGGTGGCGCTCAAATAGACGCCCATCGACAAGACCGAGCCGGTCTCGACGATGACACCTTCCACCACCTCGCTGCGCGCGCCGATGAAGCAATTGTCCTCGATGATCACCGGATTGGCCTGCAAGGGCTCGAGCACGCCGCCGATGCCGGCACCGCCGGAGAGGTGGCAGTTCCGGCCGATCTGCGCGCAGGAGCCGACCGTGGCCCAGGTGTCGACCATGGTGCCCTTGTCGACATAGGCGCCGACATTGACGAAGCTCGGCATCAGCACCACGCCCGGGGCGATGAAGGCCGAGCGGCGGACGATGCAATTCGGCACCGCGCGGAATCCCGCACTCTTGAATCGGTTCTCGCCCCAGCCGGCGAACTTCGAAGGCACCTTGTCGAACCAGGGCGTGCTGTCGCCCGGACCGCCTTGTACCAGCGCATTCTCGTAGAGCCGGAACGAGAGCAGCACGGCCTTCTTCAGGTATTGATGCACCTGCCAGCCCTTGTCGGTCTTCTCGGCCACCCGGAGCCGCCCGGCGTCGAGCCCATCCAAGGCCGCCTCGACGGCCTCCCGCACGGCGCCGGCCGAAGGCCCGAGCTTGTCGCGGGTCTCCCAGGCAGCATCGATGGCGGCGGCGAGCTCGGCGGTCATGGTCCTAGGTCCTGGCAGGGGGTAGAGCGGGCGCGAGAATGTGCCGGAGCATGGGGCCAAGTCAACGGTATGAGGCGACGCCCTCGAGCCAGGCCGGCAGGTCGTCGGTCCTATAGTGGATATGCCCGGCATCCTCGCCCGGTGCCGCCCAGTCATGCTCGGTCTTCACCCACACGGTGGTCATGCCGAGAGCGTGCGCCGGCTTCAAGTTGATCGCCATGTCCTCGACCATCGCCGTCCGCTCGGCCTCGATGCCATGGCGCTCGATCAACGCAAGGTAGGGTGCGGGATCCGGCTTCGGCACATAGTCGGAGGCGACGATGTCGTGGATCGCTTCGAAATGCCGGCCGATGCCGAGGCGCTCCAGGATGCGCTCGGCATGGGGAACCGAGCCGTTGGTGAAGACCAGCTTGCGGCCGCCGAGGTTGGCCAGCGCCTGATCCAGGAGCGGCGCCGGCGCCATCACGGCCACATCGATGTCGTGTACGAAGTCGAGGAACTCGGAGGGTTCGACCCCATGCTCGAGCATGAGACCCCTCAAGGTTGTGCCATGCCGGCGGAAGAGCGCGCGCTGGCGCTCCCGCGCCCCGGCCTCGTCGATCTGAAACAGCGACATGAGAAAGAGCGTGATGCGCCGCGAGACCTGGTCGAAGAGGCGCGAGCTCGAGGGATAGAGGGTATTGTCGAGATCGAAGATCCAGGCTTCCACATGCGGCAGGGATGGGGACGATGGCACCATGATTGGTCTATGGTGTCGCCTCGGCCCCGGCTCTGCAACCCTGGAAGAGCCCGGCGGCCGGCCGGATCGCCCGCCTGACGACGGACTTCGATGTCGAGCGCATTGACGAAAAGCCAATCCGAGGATGCCGAAGTTGCCGCCGCCTGCCGCCTGCTGGCGGCCGGCGGCACGCTTTGGCTGAGCCCGGGACCGGCCCTCATCATCGCTCCAGGGCCGACGGTCCGCGCCGCCAACAAGGCGGCGGCCGCGCTGGTGGATGCGCTCGCGGCCGGGGGGCTCCCAGGCCTCGCCGAGCTGGCCCAGCGCACGCTGGCGGGCGAGCCGCAGAGCGAGCGCCTGCAGATCCAGGCTGGCGGCGAAGCGATGACGGTCGAGCTGGTGCTGGCCCGGCTCGGCGCCGGCAGCGACGTGCTGATCCTCGGCCGCGATGCCACGCTCGACCAGAACCTCCGTAACGCGCTGGTGGAGTCGCGCCAGCGCTACAAGGACCTGGTGGAGATCTCCAGCGACTTCGTCTGGGAGACCGGAGCCGACGGCCGCTTCGTCTTCGTCTCCTCGAAAGGCGCGCTCGGATATTCGGCCGACGCGCTCGTGGGAAGCCCGCCCGATTCTCTGGCGCTCGACAGCCGCAGCGCCGGGCGCATGCCGTTCACGGCGCGCAGCCCGGTCGACTCGGTGGAGGTCTGGTGCCGAAACGCCGATGGCGGTGCTGTCTGCCTCGTCGCCTCGGCCGCCCCGCTCACCGATCAGGCCGGGGAATGGCGCGGTGCGCGCGGCGTCTGCCGCGACGTGACAGCCGAGCGCGAGCGCGAGGCTGCCTTCGCCCGCTCGCGCAACCGCCAGGTGCTGCTCGCCCGCCTGGTGCGCACCATCCGCGACGAGGTGGAGCCGCAGAACATGCTGGGTGCCGCCGCCACCACGACCGCACGCGCGCTGGGGGCGGCGGGCTGCGTGGTGTTCCGCAAATCCGCCGAGGAGTTCCTGCCCGCCGCCAGCCGCGGCCAGGTGCCGCCGGAGCCCGTCGTTCAAGCCATTCTGGCCAGCCTCGCCGACGCCGCCGGCGTGATCGCGATCGAGACCGAGGCGAGCGGCCGCGCGCTGGCCACGCCGACCTTCTACCGCCAGCGGCGAAACGGCGCGCTCTTGCTTTGGCGGGCATCGACCGACCGGCCCTGGGATGCCGAGGAGAGCGATCTCCTGGGCGACGTGGCGGGTCAGCTCGGCATCGCCTTCGAGCAGATCGCCGCCCATGAGGAGCTGACCCGGCTGTCCTCGACCGATGCGCTGACCGGGCTCATGAACCGCCGCACCTTCCTCCTCGCCCTCGAGCAGCGGATGGCCGCGGCCGCGCTGTCGCGCACGCAAGCCACCCTCGCCTATGTCGATCTCGACAACTTCAAGCAGGTGAACGACCGGCGCGGCCACCAAGCCGGCGACGAGGCGCTCCGCGAAGTGGCGCGCCTGCTCAGGGCCACGGTCAGGCCCGATGACCTGCTCGCGCGCCTCGGCGGCGATGAGTTCGCGCTGTGGCTGGAGCGCTCCGACGAGATCGCGGCGCGCGCTTTCGGCGAGCGGCTCATCGCCGTCGGCCGCGGCCTGTTGCCGCTGTCGGCCGACCCGGAGCGCCCCCTCGGCCTATCGGTCGGCATGGCGGTGCATGCGCCGGGCAAGGGCGAGGCCCTGGAGACGCTCATTGCCCGGGCGGATGCGACGATGTACGAGGTAAAGCGCACCGGGAAAGGACGATGCCTGATCGCGCCCGCCAGTGCCGGCGGCCAGCCGGCGACGCCTGCCTCCGAGAACGGCCGATGACAGCGCCCATGGATACTCCGGAGAACGTCGAGCGCGCGCCCAAGATCGGCTATGAGGAGGCCAAGCGCCTCGCCCGCCATGACCATCCGGGGGTGCGTCGCGCCCTTGCCGAGCGGGCCGACGTTCGCCCGGAGCTGCTCTACTTCCTCGCCGAAGACACCGACTTGACCGTCCGCCGCGCGGTCGCGCAGAACGCCGCGGCACCGCGTCAGGCCGATCTGGTGCTGGCCAGCGATCATGATGAGGGGGTGCGCTTCGAGCTCGCGAGCAAGATCGGACAGATGCCGCCGACGCGCAGCGGCGGCAGCAAGCAGCAGCTGAAGCAGCTCACCCTCGAAGTCCTGGACGTGCTGGCGCGCGACCAGATGGTGCGCGTGCGCCAGATCCTGGCTGAGGCCCTCAAGGACATCGCGGCGGCACCGCCCTCCGTCATCAATCGGCTGGCACGCGACAAGTCGCTGACGGTTGCCGGACCGATCCTCGAATTCTCGCCGGTGCTGACCGACACCGACCTCCTGGCGATCATCAGGGGACGGCCGGAGGCGGGAGCGCTGACGGCGATCGCCGGCCGCCGGCAAGTCTCGGCCGATGTCGCCGATGCGGTGGCATCCACCTTTGACGTTCCGGCGGTTTCCCGGCTGCTCTCGAATGCCAGCGCCCAGATCCGCGAAGAGACGCTCGATCGCATCATCGATCGCGCCCCGGCGGTGAGCGAATGGCATGCCCCCCTGGTGCAGCGTCCGCAGCTTTCCGCCCAGGCGGTCAAGCGCCTGGTGCACTTCGTCGCCGACTCGCTCTTGAAAGATCTGCAAGCGCGCAAGGATCTGAGCCAGGAGACGCTGAGCGCGGTGGCCGATATCGTGCACCAGCGCCTGGAAGGGACTGACGCCGACGCGGCGGCCGGCACCTCGGCTCCACGACCTTCCGCGGGGGAGGGTCGGGGAGGGGGTGGTTCCCAGCCCCTCCCAAAGGCCACTCCCGGCGTCGATCAGCTCAAGGAAGGCGCCTTGGACCGGGAGCGCCGCCGCGCCCGCGAGCTGCACGCAGCCGACCAGCTGACCGAGGCCAGCATCGCCGAAGAGCTCACCACCGGCAATCGGCCCTTCGTGGTGGCCGCCCTGGCGCTCGCCGCCTCCCTGCCGGAACCGCAGGTGCGCCAGATCCTCTCCGGGCACAACGCCAAGGCGGTGGTGGCGCTTACCTGGAAGGCGGGCTTCACCATGGCGCTCGCCTATGATCTGCAGATCCAGCTCGCCGGCATTCTGCCGCGGGCGGCCTTCGCGCCGGACGACAGCGGCGGCTACGGCATGAGCCCCGAGGAGCTGACCTGGCAGCTCGAGCTGTTCGAAAGCTAACCGCGGCGGATGATGGTGCCGACGCCGCGCTCGGTGAAGATCTCCAGAAGCTGTGCATGGAGCACGCGGCCGTCGAGAATGGTCGCCCCTTCGACGCCGCGCTCCACCGCCGCCACGCAGGTCTCGACCTTGGGGATCATGCCGCCGGAGATGGTGCCGTCGGCGATCAGCGCCTTCACCTCGCTCAGGGTCAGCTCGGAGATGAGGCGCTTGTTCTTGTCGAGCACGCCGGCGACGTCGGTCAGCAACAACAGCCGGGTCGCGGCGACGGCGCCGGCGACCGCACCGGCCACCGTGTCGGCGTTGATGTTGTAGGTCTCGCCCTTGGGTCCAAGCCCGATCGGCGCGATCACCGGGATGATGCCGGACTTCGCCAGGATGCGCAGGATTTCGGCATCGATCTCGGTCGGCTCGCCGACGAAGCCCAAGTCGAGGATCTTCTCGATGTTCGAGTCGGGATCGACCTTGGTGCGGCGCAGCTTGCGTGCCTGAATGAGCCGGCAATCCTTCCCCGAGAGCCCGATGGCCAGCCCGCCGGCATCGTGAATGGCGGCGGCGATCTGCTTGTTGATGGCCCCCGACAGCACCATCTCGACGATCTCCACCGTCTCCCGGTCGGTGACGCGAAGACCGTCGATGAACTCGCTCTTGATCTTGAGCCGCTCCAGCATCTGGCCGATCTGCGGGCCCCCGCCATGCACGACGATGGGGTTGACGCCGATCTGCCGCAGCAAGACGACGTCGCGGGCGAAGCCGCGCGCCACCGTGTCGTCGCCCATGGCGTGGCCGCCATATTTGATAACGAATGTCTTGCCGGAAAAGCGCCGCATGAAGGGCAGCGCCTCGGACAGCACCTTGGCCTTGGCGAGCAGCTCGTCTTGCGGGGGGGAATCGGGCGAGGTCATTGGCGCGGGCGACATTAGCGGAGGCGGGGCGGTCTTGAGAAGCCCGATCAGACCGGCAGCGCCGGCGTCTCGAAGACCAGGCCGTGGATGGCGACGAGAACGCCCCAGAGCGCCGCGGCAAGGGCCACGCGCCACCAGCCGATCTCCGAGGCGACCAGACGGTTGCGCCCGGCCCGGATCGCGGCGAAGGGCAGGATCGAGGTGACCGCCTCGAAGCGTTGCCAGTCGGCGCCGCCGGTCCGCGCCCGCTTGCGATCGATGCTGAACATGCCGGCGACCGCGGTGAGGATGATCGAGGCAAAGAACAGGCTGGAGGCGAGATCGCCATTGGCCAGGAGATGGGCGCCGGCCCAGAGCGCGAACGCCCACAGCATGGGATGCCGGGTGATGCGGAGCACACCCCTGGCCGGCTCCGGTTGGGCGAGCGCGCCGGCGGCGCCGACCGCCGTTGGATTGCGCATGGTCACCGCACCGACGAAGAAGAAGAGCGCCACCGGCATGACCAGGGCCGGAACCCACAGCATCCACGTCTCGACGACACGCAGCCCGTAGAAGGTTTCGTGGGTCGAGGCCGCGCCATAGGTCCGCGCCAGCCAAACGAGGCCGATGGCGGAGAGCGCCGAGAACAGGATGCGAAACCCGTCCTCGCCGATCCGTCGGGCGACGACCCAGCGCAAGGGCGATCCGGCCAGGCCGAGATGGAGGACGAGCCAGAACCCGACCGCCACGATCAGCCAATTCATCTCCGGGCTCATGGGTGGGCCTCCGCCGTGGTTTTGACGAGCTGGGCCAGCCGTGCGCGCAGCTCCGGCATGCCGGCACCGCTCGCAGCACTGGTGGTTAGGATTTCGGGGTGCGCGGCCGGACGCTTGGCAAGCTCGGAGGCGGTCCGAGCCAGCAGCTTGGCCAATTCCTCCGGGCGCTGCTTGTCGCATTTGGTGAGCACGACCTGGTAGGAAACCGCCGCCTCGTCGAGCGCGTCCATGGTCCGGCGATCATTGGGCTTGAGCCCGTGCCTGGAATCGACCAGCACGATGACCCGCCTCAAGGTCGGGCGCCCGGTCAGATAGAAGCCGATCAGCTCCTGCCAGCGGCGGATCTCGTGCTTCGGCGCCTCGGCGTAGCCATAGCCGGGCATGTCCACGAGCACGCACTGGCCGTCGAGATCGAAGTAATTGAGCTGCCGGGTGCGCCCAGGGGTATTCGAGGTCCTGGCGAGGCTGGTGCGGCCGGTGAGCGCGTTCAAGAGGCTCGACTTGCCGACATTGGAACGGCCGGCGAAGGCGATCTCGACCGGGCCGATCGGCGGCAAGGCCCCGATGCTGTCGGTGCCGAAGATGAACCGGCACTCACGCGCGAACAGGAGCCGCCCGGCCTCGAGCGCCGCCGCGTCGAGCCGGTCGTCGTCAGGCGTTCCGACCGCGCTCGTCGCCGCCGCCGGTCCCACGCCTCACGCCTTGACGCCGGCCCGGCGCATGATCGTCCATTGCTGCGCGATCGACAGTAGGTTGTTCCACGCCCAATAGATGACCAGGCCCGAGGGAAAGTTCGCGAGCATCACGGTGAAGACGATCGGCAGCGCCATGAACATCTTCGCCTGGATCGGGTCGGCCGGCTGCGGATTGAGCCGCTGCTGCAGCAGCATGGTGACGCCCATGAGCAGCGGCCAGGCGCCGATCATCAGCATCGAGGGCGGGCTCCAGGGGATGAACCCGAACAGGTTGAAGATCGTGGTCGGATCGGGCGAAGAGAGATCCCTGATCCAACCGTAGAACGGCGCGTGGCGCATCTCGATGGTGATGAACAGCACCTTGTAGAGCGAGAAGAACACCGGAATCTGCACCACCACCGGCAGGCAGCCGGCGGCCGGGTTCACCTTCTCGCGCTTGTAGAGCGCCATCATCTCCTGATTGATCTTGGCCCGGTCGTCGCCGAAGCGCTCGCGCAGCTTGGTCATTTCCGGCTGCAGGGCCTTCATCTTGCTCATCGCCTTGTAGGACTTGTTGGCGAGCGGGAAGAAGAGCCCTTTCACCGCCACGGTCAGCACCAGGATGGCGAGGCCGAAATTGCCGATCTGGCGATAGAGGAAATCCAGCACGTAGAAGATCGGCTTGGTCAAGAAGTAGAACCAGCCGAAATCGACCCCGAGATCGAAGCGGGCGATGCCGAGGCTGTCCTTGTAGTGGTCGAGCAGGCGCACTTCCTTGGCACCCGCGAACAGCCGTGCCGAGGCCTCGGCGGCCGCACCGGCCTCGACCGTGCGGCCGGCGCCGAGATAGTCCGCCTGGTAGCGGTCGACGCGATCGCGCAAGGTGTGGGTGAACCGCGCCTTCACCGCTTCCTGCTGATCGGGAATCACCGCCGCCAGCCAATACTTGTCGGTGATGCCGAGCCAGCCGCCGGTGGACGCTTTCTCGACCTTGCCCTGCTCGGCGAGCTTGCTGTAGGCGATCTCGGTCAAGGTGCCGTCGAGCACGCCCAGCATGCCCTCGTGCAAGATGTAGTAGCCCAGCACCGTCGGGGTATTGGTGCGCAGGACCAGCGCGAAGGGATAGAGGGTGAGTGCCTTGCCGCTGTTGTTGGCCACCCGCTGGGTGACCATGATCATGAAGTTGTCATCGACGCTGTAGACCCGCTCGAAGCGGAGTCCGTCGCCATTGTCCCAGCGCAAGGTGACGGGCTGGGCGGGGGTCAGCACGGTGCGGTCGGCGGTCCACGCCGTGTCCGCATCGGGCAGCTTGACGCCGGCCTGCTCGGCCACCCAGCCGAACTCCCCATAATAGGGATCGTGCGTGCCGATCGGCGACAGCACGACGATGTTCGGGCTATCGGGCTCGGCGGCCTCGCGATAGTCCTTGAGCACCACGTCATCGACCCGCCCGCCGGTGAGCGCGATCGAGCCCATGAGCCGCGGCGTATCGATCTTGATGCGCGGGCTCTGGGCGAGCACGCTCGCGCGATCGACCGGGCCGGCGGCGGCGGGGGCCGCACTCGTCGGCGCATTGGTCTGGGCCCCCGGGGTCTGGGCCGCCGGCGGAGCGGTTGTGCCCGTGCCCGGCGGTGCCCCGGGCTGGGTTGCCTCCGTTTGCTGCTGCAGCGCCTGCTGCTGGCGCGTCCGTGGCATCTCGTAGAGGAATTGGAAGCCGAGCAGGATCGCGAGCGACAGCACGATCGCAATCAGCAAGTTCTTCTGGTCGCTCATCGCTCTTAACGGACCTCTGAGCTAGTGCCGAACCGGCGGCACCGGATCGTAGCCAGCGCCACCCCAGGGATGACAACGAAGTATGCGTCGAAGCATCAGCCACGACCCCGTGGCGGCGCCATGGTCATGCAGGGCGTCGAGCGCGTATTCCGAGCAGCTCGGCAGATACCGGCAATTGCAGCCGAGCCAGGGCGAGACCACGAGCCGGTAGGCCTTGATCAGGCCGATCATGGCGAGCCCGATCGGGTTGGTCATCGATCCTCCAGCGGGCGGGACGCCGCATCCAGGCGCCTGAGGGCCCGGCCCAGCTCCTCGACCATGAGCGCAAAGGGCCTGGTCAAGGTGGCGCGCCGGGCGATCAGGACGTAGTCGTGCCCGGCTCCCCCGGCAAGGGGAATGACGGCCTCCGCGGCCGCCCTCAAGCGGCGCCTTGCGCGATTGCGTTCCACGGCACCCCCGATCTTGCGGCTTGCGGTCAGCCCCAGCCGCGGCGCGTCCTTGTCCCCGCGCCGGAGCGCCTGCACGATCACGCCTGGGGTCGCGACCTTGAGCCCGGATGCCGCCACAGCCAAGAACTGAGGCCGCCGCTTCAGCCGCGCGACGGCCATTGGAGCCGTCGGTTCAGGCGGACAGGCGCTTGCGGCCCTTGGCCCGGCGGTTGGACAGGACCTTGCGGCCCCCGACGGTCGCCATGCGGGCGCGGAAGCCGTGCCGGCGCTTGCGCACAAGTTTGCTCGGTTGATAGGTACGCTTCACGGGATCAGGCTCCGGTCACCGGGACTGTCACTGAACACTGAAATTCAAAAGGCCCCGCTGTATAGTGGCTGAACTTGCCGAAGTCAACGACCGGCCTAGCCCCTATTTCTCACCGGGATCGGGGCAGCGACGGGCTGACCAGCGCTGAATTGCAAGGTCATCCGCATGCATCTGCCGCCGCTGACCCGCAGCCTTTCCGCCCGTCTCCTGGTTCTCACCGTGTTTTTCGTCATGGTGAGCGAGTTCTTGATCTATGCCCCCTCGATCGGCCGGTTCCGGCTGGCCTGGCTGGAGGAGCGCATGGCGGCGGGGCACCTGGCCGGGCTCGCGGTCGACGCCACCCCGGACCGACGGGTGAGCCAGGATCTGGCCGCCATGCTGCTGCACCTTGTCGGCGCCCATACCGTGGACCTCTACCGCGGACGGACCCAGACCCACATGCTGGCCGATCTGACCCAACCCCTGGTCGAGGCCGACTTCGATTTGCGCCAGGCCGGGTTCTTCAGCCTGATCGGCGACGCCTTCATGACCCTCGGCCAATCCGAGGGCCGCATCATCCGGGTGATCGGCCCCTCCCCCAAGGACCCGGACATCCTGGTCGACGTCGTCCTCGACGAGACCCCGCTCCGTGCCGCCATGTTCGACTATTCGGAGCGGATCCTCGGGCTCTCGATCGTGATCTCCCTCATCACGGCGGGGCTGGTATTCCTGTCGCTCCAGGTGCTCATGGTGGCGCCGATGCGCCGGATCACCCAGAGCATGGTCGCCTTCCGCGGCGAGCCCGAGCGCCCGTGGATCCCGACGACCGTCACCCGCCGCAAGGACGAGCTCGGCGTGGCCGAGCGCGAGCTTGCGATCCTGCAGGATGATCTCAGGGCGGCACTCCGCCAGAAGGAGCATCTGGCGGGGTTGGGGACGGCGGTCAGCAAGATCAGCCACGATCTCCGCAACATTCTCTCAACCGTGCGGCTGCTGTCGGATCGGCTCGCCGACAGCACCGATCCGGAGGTCAAGCGGATCACGCCGGCCCTGGTGGCGGCTGTCGACCGCGCGGTCAATCTTTGCGCCGCCACCCTCGATTTCTCCGCCGACCGGCCGCGGCTCATGCCCAGCCGCTTCGATCTGGCAGGGCTGGTGGCCGAGCTGGCGGGCGACCCGGCCGCCATCGGCAAGCTCGATCTCATCAACACCGTGCCCCAGGGCCTCGCGGTGACCGCCGACCGCGACCAGCTCTTTCGGGTGTTCAGCAATCTCGCCCGCAACGCGGACCGGGCCGGGGCCAAGCGCATGACGGTGACGGCGGAGCTCCTCGAAGGGGCGGTCAGCATCGAAGTCGCCGATGACGGGCCGGGCGTGGCGGCCTCGGTGCAGCCCACCCTGTTCCAGCCGTTCACCCGCGGGCGCCCGGGCAGCACCGGTCTTGGCCTGGCGATCGCCCGCGACCTGATGGTTGCCCATGGCGGCAGCATCGATCTCGCCATGACCGGGCCTGCCGGCACAAGGTTCCATCTGAGCCTTCCCGATGCGGCCGGTGGCGCTGGCTGAGCCCCCCCTCGAGGGCCGCCCTCGCCGGTTGCGCCGGCACCTTCCGAGGTCGTAGAACTGCAGCCCTCGCACAGGTCAGCACAACGGGGGCGGGCATGGAAGGCACGGGACGGTGGGTGTTCAGCGGCATCGTCGGCATCATCGGCATCGTCGGGCTCATGGCGGCGGCTCGCGCCCATGAGAGCGTGTTCTATTGGTCCGGCCTGATGCTGTTCGTGTTTTCCGTCCTCTTGGTCATGGCGACGGTCAAGCGCTGCTTCGACCGGCAGGAGCTCCCGGGCTAAAGCCTGACCTTCGATGCCTTGGATGCGGAGCGCGCCGGCTAGTCGAGCTGCAGCAGCAAGGACTTGAGATAGGCGGATTCCGGCAGGAACGGGTGCACGGGATGATCGGCGCCGGCCCCGAACGCCCTGAGAATGCGTGCGCTCCGCCCGGCCCGCCCCAGCCCATGGGCCACCTCTGCCTGAAAAGCGGCGGCATCGACATTGTGGGAGCATGAGGCGGCAAAGAGGAATCCGCCGGGCGACACCACCTCGGCGGCGAGCTGCGCCAGCTTGCGGTAGCCCTTGAGCCCGCTGGTCAGGTCTTTCTTCGAGCGTACGAACGCCGGCGGGTCGGCGACCACCACATCGAAGCGCTCCCCTGCTTTGGCCAAGCGCTGCAGCTCGATGAAGGCATCGCCGACGAGGAAGCGGCAGCGCTCGGCAACGCCGTTCGCCTCGGCGGCGCGCCCTGCCAGAGCGAGCGCCAGCTCGGAGCGGTCGAGCAGAGTTGCCGCGTGCGCACCCATGCTCGCCGCCAGCACGCCGAACCCGCCGGTGTGGCTATAGACGTCGAGCGTGCGGGCCCCGGCGGCCAGCTCGGCGACCGCGCGCCGATTGTCGCGCTGATCGTAGAACCACCCGGTCTTCTGTCCCTGGATCGGATCGGCATAGAACCGGAAGCCATTCTCGACGAGCTCGATGGGCGGCTCGACCACGCCTTTGGCCACCGTCACCGATTGCGGCAACCCTTCGAGCTGACGCAACGCGCTGTCGTTCTTGAGCACGATCGCCTCCGGGGCCACCGTCGCCTCCAGCGCCGCCAGGAACTCTTGGGTGAGCCGGTCCATGCCTGCGGTATTGAGCTGGACCACCACGAGCCCGCCGAAGCGGTCGACGACGGTACCGGGCAAGCCATCGGCCTCGGCATGGATGAGGCGGTAATAGGGCTGGCCGTAGAGCCGGCGGCGAAGCGCCAGCGCCTTCTGCAGTCGATCGGCAAAGAACCTGCGATCGATCTCGACCCCGGCCTCGCGCGCGATGAGGCGGCAGACGACGAGCGAGTGCGGGTTGGCGAAGCCGACGCCCAACGACCTGCCGTCGTGGCTATCGACCTCGACCAGGCTGCCGGGCGCCAGCGCCTTCAGCGCTTGCGTCATCTCCACTTCATTCGAGTAGATCCATGGATGGCCTTCGAGCGCACGTCGATGCCGACCGGCCAAGAGCTTGAGGCGCGGGGTGCGGGTATGATCGATGGCGGGCGCGGCGGTCATCGGAGGAAGTGTAGCGCCCCACCGCGCATGGGTGAAAGGGCGCCACCCCGGTAGGCACTCGCCCACCGGCCGGTGTAGGCTCGTGCCATGTCGCCGCCGCCAAATCCGATGAGCGATTTTGCGCTGCCCGAATTTGCCGAGGGCAGCGTATGGCTGGTCGGAGCCGGTCCCGGCGATCCGGGACTGCTGTCGGTGCTCGCCTGGCACGCGCTCACCCTTGCCGATGTGGTGGTGCACGACGCGCTGGTCGATGAGCGAATTCTCCGCCTCGCCAGACCCGGTGCCGTCATCGAGTATGCAGGCAAGCGCGGCGGCAAGCCGTCGCCGACCCAGCCGGCGATCTCCAAGCGGCTCATTCAGCTCGCTCGCGAGCGCCAGCGAGTGCTGCGCCTGAAAGGCGGCGATCCCTTCGTGTTCGGCCGCGGCGGCGAGGAAGCGCTGGCCCTGGTGGCCGCCGGGATTCCGTTTCGCATCGTGCCCGGGATCACCGCCGGGATCGGCGGCCTTGCCTATGCCGGAATACCCGTCACCCATCGCGATACCAACGAGGCCGTGACCTTCATCACCGGCCACAACACCTCGGGCGAGGTGCCCGACCGCATCGACTGGCAGGCGCTCGCCAAAGGCTCGCCGGTTATTGTGCTCTACATGGCCTTGAAGCATCTCGGCATCATCCGCGAGCGCCTGCTCGCCTCCGGCCGGCATGCGGACGAGCCGCTGGCGATCGTCAGCGAGGCGGCGACGCCGCGCCAGCGCGTGCTCGAAACCACGCTTGGCGCATCGCTCGAAGCCGCAGCCGCCGCCAAGCTGGAACCGCCGGCGATCATCGTGTTGGGCGAGGTGGTGCGACTCCGCTCCGGCCTCGACTGGCTCGGCCTCAGCGAAGGACGAGCCCTCGATCCGGACCCGCTCGGGCTCGGGCGCAATCGCGATGCCGGCTAGCCGATGAGCAATGCCAAGGGCGTGATCATCGCCGCCCCTGCATCGGGCAGCGGCAAGACGGTGATCACCCTCGGCCTCCTCCGCTGCCTCCGACGCCGCGGCCTCGCCGTCGCCTCGGCCAAGGTCGGGCCGGACTATATCGACCCCGCCTTCCATACCGCCGCATCGGGACGCGCCTGCTTCAATCTCGATGGCTGGGCGATGCGCCGGGAGACATTGGACGGCCTGGTGGCCGAGCTCGGTCATGCGGCCGATCTCGTCATCTGCGAGGGAGTGATGGGACTGTTTGACGGCATCGATGCCGCAGCGAAGGGCTCGACCGCCGAGCTCGCCGAGCGCCTCGGCTGGCCGATCGTGCTGGTCATGGATGTGCGCGGACAAGCCGCTTCCGCCGCTGCGGTGCTGGCCGGCTGCGTCCGCCATCGGCAAGGAACGCGGGTCGCCGGCGTCGTCTTCAACCGCGTCGGCGGAGCATCGCACAGAAGCGTTCTGGCCGAGGCCTGCCGACGGGCGATGCCCGCGGTGGCACAGCTCGGCTTCCTCGGGCGCGACCACCGTCTGGAGCTGCCGGAGCGCCATCTGGGCCTGGTGCAGGCAGCCGAGCGCGCCAACCTCGAGGGCTTCATCGACGGGGCTGCCGATGCGATCGGCGCAGCGCTCGACACCGACGCCATGATCGCTCTGGCCGAACCGCTGCGGGCTGGCGGCGCCGGCATGCCCACGCCGATCGCGCCCATCGGCCAACGCATTGCGATCGCCGATGACATCGGCTTCGCCTTCTCCTACAAGGCGATCCTCGATGGCTGGCGCAATGCCGGCGCCGAGATCTTGCCATTCTCGCCTTTGGCCGATGAGCCACCATCGAGCGCGGCGGATGCCGTCTATCTCCCCGGCGGCTATCCCGAGCTCTACGCCGCACGGCTTGCCGGCAATGCCGGTTTTCTCCAGGGCCTGAGGCGTGCCGCCGCACGGGGTGCGGCCGTCTATGGCGAATGCGGCGGCTACATGGTGCTGGGCGAAGGCCTCGTCGACGGCGCGGGCGAACGCCACGGGATGGCCGGGCTCCTGCCGCTCGAGGCCAGCTTCGCCGAGCGCCGGCTGCATCTCGGATACCGCCAGGTGCTGCTGCTGGCGGACTCGGCGCTGGGTCCCGCCGGCTCCTGCTTTCGCAGCCATGAATTCCACTATGCAACGGTGCTGAAAGAGGGGGCGGCCGAGCGCTTGTTCGAGGTCGAAGATGCACGCGGCAACGCGCTGGGTCCGGCCGGCACCCGCATCGGCCGCGTCGCCGGCTCCTTCATCCACCTCATCGACCGCGCCCGCTGAGCTTCGGCGCAAGGTGCCGGAAGGCATGCAGCCGGACGGCGAGCCAAACGACAATGTCGGGGCAGGCTCCGACGACTGAGCGGGAGCTACAGGGACGGCGCTGGCGCCGGTTCTCTTGCGCTCTGCGGAACGCCGCGCTGCACGCGTCGCGCCGGCAGGCAGAACCAGACGGTCGTGCCGTGGCCGAACCGGCTCTCGATCTCCAGCGCACCGTCGTGCAGCTCGGCGAGCCTAGAGGCAAGCGGCAGGCCGAGCCCCGTGCCTTCGTGGCGCCGGTTCATACCGCCGTCGACCTGCCGAAACGGCGCCAGCGCCGTGGGAATGTCCTCTGGCTTCATGCCGATGCCGCTGTCGGCGACCCATAGCCCGAGACCGCCGTCTGCCGCGGGCGTGAGCCCGATGGCAACCCGCCCCCCGGCGGGCGTGAACTTGATGGCGTTGGACAGCAGGTTCAGAAGGATCTGCTTGATCCGCAGGCGATCGCCGACAACCGTGGGAAGCGTCGCCGGGATTCGCCGCTCGAGCATGATTCTGCCCGCATCGGCACGCGCTGCGACGATATGGACGCATTGCTCGACGACCTCGCCAAGGTCGACGACTTCTTCGCGCAGCTCCAGCTTACCGACCTCGATCTTCGAGAGGTCGAGGACGTCGTTAATCAGGTCGAGCAGATGCTGGCCGGCCTTGTGGATGTCGGCGGCGTAGTCGCGATAGCGGGGATCGATGGATCCCAACCCTTTGTCGCGGATCACCTCGGAGAAGCCGATGACGGCGTTCAACGGCGTGCGCAGCTCGTGGCTCATATTCGCAAGGAACTGCGACTTGGTGCGATTGGCGGCCTCGGCTTCTTCCTTGGCCTGGCGCAGAGCCTCGTCCGCCTGAATCTGCTGGGTTACGCTCCGTCCCGTTCCCCGATAGCCGAGAAAGGCGCCGTTCTCCTCGAAGACCGGATTGCCGCTGCTGGAGACATAGCCGATCGATCCGTCCATCAGCCTGATCTTGTAGACGAAGTCTCGGAACGGCTCGCGGCGCTCGAGCATGGCCGCGTGCCGGCTCCACTTGTCCGGGTCTTCGTGGGTATCGGCTGCGATCTCCCAACGGCGCTTGCCGAGCCAGCCGGTCGGGTCGATGCCGTGCGCGGCCACGCCCTCGGGATTGCCGGTGAAGCGATGATCCGGGCCGGTCTCCCAGTACCAGTCGGATGCGGTCTTGGTGTAGTCGCGGAAGCGACGCTCGCTCACGCTCAAGGCGTGCGCGCCCCGAGTCAACTCCGCGGCCTGATCCTCGAGGCGGCGAAATTGCCGGGAGAGAAGTCGAAACAGCAGCGCGAAGGCGACGACCACACAAGCCGCGCCGCCCGCGATATAGGTCGATTGGGTGCGCCAATGCGCGAGAGCCTCGTCTTCGATCACGGCCACGTCGACCACCAGCGGATAGTCCTTGAGCGGATGAACCGTGACCACGCGCACGACGCCGTCGAAATAGCCCGGCGAACGATAGGTGCCACCTCCTTCGGCGACGCGCTCATGCCATGGCGCTTCCATGGGTATCCTCCCGCCCATCGCGTTCACGATGTCGGGCTCGCGGGCGACGATGGTGCCGTCGCGGCACAGCAACGTCACCGATACACCCTTGCGCAGATTCAGCGTTTTGTAGAGATCCTTGAGGTACTGTACCCCGATCGCGGCATGCACCAGGCCAAGGAACTCGCCCTTGGGCCCGTTGATGCGCTGATCGAGATAGAACGTCCAGGCGCCGTTGGCGCGGTTTTGCACGGGCTCGCTGATGAACACTCCGAGCTCATCATGATCGCGAAAATATCGGTAATAGTCGCGATCGGCGATGTCGATGTCGGGAACCGGCCAACCGCGCGTGAAGTTGATGATCTTGCCATCGGCGCTGGCCAGCGCCAGCGCGTCCGCCTGCGGCAGTCTTTCCAGCTGGGCTTTGAGAAAGCGGTGGGTCTCCTCGGTGCTCAGCAGACGCTTGAACGCCTCGGCATCAGCAGGACGGCTGGCGAGAACCTTCTCGCGCGTATCCGTCACCACGAGATCAACCGCCTGCATCAACCGCGACGTCTGCTCGGTGAGCAAGACGCCGACATTGGTCATGTCCTGCCGATAGTCTTCGATCTGCGCTTGGCGCAGGTCCCAGATCGTGGCGCCGGCGGCAGCGATGGTGATCGACACCAAGAGGAGGCCGATCAAGGGCAGCCGGCGGCTCGGCGGCAACAGATCCTTCGGCAGGATCCCCGTTTTCATCGGTTTGGACGCGAACCCGTTAGCCGACCAGGCACGACACACCTCTGCCGACCATGCTGGCCGGGAGTATGCCTCCAATTTGTTGAAAAACCCGCTCGAATTGTGACAAACGCGATGGATCGAAGATCTCTTTCGGGACAATGGCGCCAATCCCGGCACCGGAATGGCGATTGCATGCCGTGGCCGGCTCACAACTGCACGGCGATGCGGGTCTGGCACGCTCGAGCCCGAATGGACCGTCCCAAGGCCGGAAGCTTTGCGCTATCCGGCCCCGTCCTAAGCCTCAGCTCCGCATCCGCCAGAAGAAGGCGCAGCCCTTCATCGCTCCCCGGCCGGACGCCCGAGCCGGGCCTACTCGGATTTGGCCGCCGCCGGCTCTCTTACCCGCAGCGAAGCGCTGGGGGCTACGCGCTTCGGCGGCAGCCAAAGCCGCACCGTCGTTCCATGGCCGACCCGGCTGGCGATCTCGAGCCTACCCTCGTGCAGCTCGGCCAGGGTCTTGGCCAGCGGCAGACCCAGCCCGGCGCCGTCATGGTTACGGTTGAGGCCGCCATCGACCTGACGGAAGGGAGTGAGCGCGGTTGGAATATCCTCGGCCTTGATGCCGATGCCGGTATCGGTAATCGAGACGACCAGCCCGCCATCCTGAGCGACCGCCGCCGCTATGCTCACCCGTCCGCCCGCCTGCGTGAACTTGATGGCGTTCGACAGCAAATTGAGAATGATCTGCTTGAGCCGCCGGCGATCGCCGCGAACGGAAGGCAGCGCGGGCGAAATGGCCTCTTCCAGCGTCAGGCCCGCATCCTGGGCGCGTTGGCGGACCAGACGCAGGCATCGCTCGATCGTCTCGGCGATGTCGACGATCTCCTCGCGCAGCTCCAGCCGCCCGACCTCAATCCTCGATACGTCCAGGATATCGTTGATCAGATTGAGCAGATGCCGGCCCGCGACATGGATGTCGGCGGCGTAGTCGCGAAAGCGCAGATCGTTGGCGTCGACGGCCTTGTCGCGAATGACCTCCGAGAAGGCGATGACGGCATTCAGCGGCGTGCGCAACTCGTGGCTCATATTGGCGAGGAACTGCGATTTGGTGCGGTTCGCCGCCTCGGCCTCCTCTTTCGCCCGACGCATCGTCGCCGCCGCGTCGATCTGCTGGGTCACATCCCGGCCGGTGCCGCGATAGCCTTGGAAGACACCCTTTTCGTCGATGACCGGGTTGCCGCTGCTGGCGATGGTGCGGATCGATCCGTCGGCAAGCGCGATCTGGTAGACGAAGTCGCGAAACGACTCGTGGCGGTCGATCGAGGTGAAGTGCTGGCGCCATTTCTCCGGGTCCTTGTCCACGTCGGCGGCGACATCGGAGCAGAGCTTGCCGACCCAGTCCTTCGGGTCGATGCCGAGCTTGCGAATCCCCTCCGGCTGCAGCGTGAAGCGGCGGTCGGGGCCGGTTTCCCAATACCAGTCGGATGCCGTCTTGGTGTAGTCGCGGAATCGACCTTCGCTGTGCCTGAGCGCCTCGCCGCCGCGGGCGAGCTCGGACGCCTGATCCTCGAGGCGACGAAACTGAATGGCGAGGAGCCAAAAGAGCACGATGAAGCCGACGACGATGCCGAACGCGCCGAGGGCGATGTAGACGGACTGGACGCGCCAGTGGCCAAGCGCTTCTTCTTCGGTGATGGTGACGCCGACGACCAGCGGGTACTCCTTCAAGGGATGCACGGAGACCACCCGCGTCATGCCGTCGAGATAGCCCGGCGAGCGGTAGCTGCCGCCGTTTTGCGCGACCTGCGCGTACCACGGCGATTCCGTCGGCATCCTGGTGCCGATCAAGCTTTCAATGGCGGGATAGCGGACGAGGATCATGCCGTCGCGCCGCAATAGGCTTACCGATCCCCCTTCATGCAGCGTGATCGCCTTGTAGGAATTCTCCAGGTACGCGACCTCGATCGCAGCTTGCACCGAGCCGAGGAATACGCCCTGCGGGTTGTTGATGCGCCGAGCGAGGTAGAACGTCCACGTGCTGGTTGCCCGGTTGGTGACGGGCGCGCTGATGAAGGCGCCGGGATCGTCCCGGGTGAGGAAGTGACGGTAATAGTCGCGGTCGGTGACGTCGATGTCGGGGATGGGCCATCCACGCGAAAAATTGATGAGCTTGCCGTCGGCGCCGGTGATCGCGATCGCATCGGCCTGCGGCAGACTCTTGAGCTGGCCTTGGAGGAAATGATGGATCTCCTCGGTCGCCAATAGGCGCTTGAATTCCTCGGGGTCACGAATACGGCTGGCCGATACTTTTTCGCACGTCTCGGTCACCACGAGATCCACGGCCTGCATGAAGCGCGAGGTCTGCTCCGTCAAGAGGACGCCAATGTTCGTCATGTCCCGTCGGTAGTTGGCGATCTCTCGATCGTGCAGATCCCAGACGGCAACGCCCGCCGCCAGCACGGTGATCGAGACCAGCGCCAGGCAAATGAGGGCAAGGCGCCGACTCGCCGGTAGGAGACCGGTCAGCGGGATTGCCGTTGCCATCACGCCGGGACTTTCAATGCTCGCCGTCGCACACAAAGCACCTTGGCGATCTGCGTGGTCGCAAAGAGTATGCGTCGGATGCCGAAAAAATGCGTAGTGAATTATCAGTAATTCCACCACAACTGGTACGGCGCGGTAGAAGAACTTTTAATTACTCTTGACGGAAATACTGTCGAAAGTGTCGGCAATCGTCATCCGCATCGCCGGCGCTCAGCCAGGCATCTGCCAGAGATGATAGCGGCCTTCGGCAACCCCTGCGGGAAGCGACAGCGCTGCCGCGCCGGGGATGACCAGCGTCTGGTCGCATGCCACCACCGCACCCGGTGCCAGCAGCATCGGCAAACTCAGCCCCAGCCATTCCGCGACGGCGGCGGTGGCTGCCGCATTGCCGGAGCCGAAATCGGCGTGCGCCAGCACCGCCGGCGCCCCCAGGCGCTGCAGCGCGCCCGGCAGCGTCTCGCGAAAGTCGCCCAAGATCAGAAACGGCGGGTCCGGGATCGAGGTCGGATGGGCCGCCAGGATGCGCTCGAAGACGAAAATGGCACGACCCGGCATGTTCTGGCGGAGATGGTCATAGGTCCGGCCATTGCCGAGGCCGAGCTCCAGCACCGGACCGACGGCGCCGCCGATGAGGGCGATGGCGGTATCGAGGCAGGCTCGTTGCGCCTCTAAACGCCGGATATGGCTGTCGAGACGGCTCACCCCACGCTGCTCATCGCTCGCGTCGTTGGGCCATGAAGTAGCGGCCGGCGGCGATGCCCTGAGGCAGCGCCAGCGGCTCGGTGTCGGCGAGGCGGAGCAAGCGGTCGCTCACCAGAATCCCGCCCGGAGCGAGAATCTGCTCCAGGACCGGCTCGAGGAACCGCGCGATCGCCACATCGCGGTCCGGGTCGTCGGAGCCGCAATCGGAGTGCACCAGCACCGGCTGGCGACCGAGGCGGGAGAGCGCGGTCGGCAAGGTCTCACGGAATTCGCCCAGGACCACGAGCCGTAGATCCGGCACGATCGATGGATCGCAGGTGAGCGCCCGGTCGAACGTCCAAACGTCGCGCTCCGGCAGCCGCTCCAGGAGATGGTCGTAGGTGCGGCCCTTGCCGAGTCCGAGCTCAAGCACCGGGCCGGCGCGTCCGGCGATGCGGCTGACCGCATCGTTGAGGCAGGCGAGCTGCGCTTCGATCCGGAAGAGATGGCGCTCCAGACGGCTCATGACGATTTCCTGGCTCCCACTGCCTCGCGCAGCTGCACATTGGTATGCTCGAGACGCCGCGCGAGCTCGCGCATGATTTCGATGGCAATCTGCGGGAATTCATTGACCAGACGGAAGAACAAATCCTTGGAGATGCGCAAAGTCGTGACCTTGGTCCGGGCCTCGACCGTGGCGGTGCGCGGCACGTCGCACAGGATGGCGATCTCGCCGACGACATCGCCGGCCCCGAGCTTGGCGACCTCGATCGGCCCAGCCGCGGTGTCGATCAGGACCCGCGCCTCGCCGTCGATCAGAATGAAGGCGGCATCGCCGACGTCTCCCTGCTTGCACAGGCGTTGATTGGCCTCGAAGATCAAGCGCTCGCTGGTGAAGGCGAGCAGCTTCAGCTTGGCCGGCTCGATCCGCGCGAATAGCGGGATCTTGCGCAGGAGATCGACCTCCTCTTGCAGGCTCATGTGCCGCCCTTTCCCGTTCTAGTCCTGCTCGACCAGTTCCATGAGCGCGGTGCCGGGCCGCTGCAGATCGTCCGGTCGTCCCTGCTCCACCAGCTTGCCGCCGCGCATCACCAAGACCCGGTCGAAGCCGCGGGCGAGCGCGGCGCGCTGCAGCACCCAGATGAGCCCGCGACCTTCCGTTTCGGCGAGCACGCTCTCCATGATCCGAGCCTGGCTTTGGCTATCGAGCAATGCGGTGCTCTGGTTGAGGATCAGCAGATCGGGGTGGCGCAGCATGGCCCGGCCGATCGCCACCTTCTGGCGCTGGGCTGGTGTCAGCCGCGAGCCGCCGATGCCGACATTGAATTCGAGGCCGACATCGAGGACGGTCGGGCGCAGATCGAGCGAGTCCAAGACCTCGCCGATGACCGCACCCACGCGTGGCGCCGCTTCCGCCTGGCCGTAGGCGAGCTTGCCGAACAGAATGTTGTCCTGCAGCGAGGCGGCGGCGTTGTAGCGCTCGGCGCTGAAGAATTCGATCGAGCCGGCAAGGTCCGCCGGCAGGTGCTCGGCAAAGAGGTGCCGGGCGGCCAACAAGCGCTCCTGCATGCTTTCGTCGATGACGTCGAGACGGTGGCGCGCGACGATCGTCTTGAACGGCAGCGACAGCAGCCGCGTGCGGTCGTCGGGCCGCATATCCGCCGGCTCCAGCTTCTCGACCCGGCCCAGCAGCGTTTGGAATTCCGGCAAGTCCTCCGAGCTGATGAAGCTGAACTGCTCGAAGAACGGATGGTCGGGCGGCAGGTCGGCGAACAGCTCGACCATGGTCTCGGCGATCTTGCGCCCGGAGCGGATGAGATCCTCGGTCAGGCCGGCGCGATCCAAGGTCGCCAGGACATACGGGTTCGCGGCGAGCTTGTCCGGATCGAACGCCTGTCCGACCGGCGAGCCGAACATCAGGTTCTCGGCAAGCGTGGCGTTGCCATTGTAGCGGTTCTCATCGAAGCCTTCGATCATGTGGGCGATGCCGGAGCTGCCGAGATTGACGCGCAAGGCGCGGCGCGCCTCCAGGATGCGCTCGGCAACACTGGGCTGGCGCTTCGGGTCGATCACGCCCCTGAGGCCGATCTGATAGACGTCGTTGTCGAGATCGGTGCCAGCCAGCAGCAGGCGCAGCCGCTGGAAAAGCTCGGCCTCGTTGGCGCAGCCGGCCTCGGCATAGTCGACCCAAGCCGCGCCCAAATCGTCGAGAATGTTTCCGGTGCGCTCGGCCTCCATTCGCCGACGTGCCGCGCGGGCGGCCTCAGCTCCTTCATAGGAGCGTTCCGTGACTGGGCGGTGCATCAGGCCGAACAGGAGATTGTCCCTGAGGCTCGAGGAGAAGACATAGGCCGCGGGGCCGACATAGGCGAGCCGGCGTCCGGTCACCGCTTCCGGCAGGCTCGAGAGGTCGCGCCCCGCCAGCATGAGCTGGCCGCTGTTGGGCGTGACGAGCCGGGCGATCAGCATGGCGAGCGCATCCTTGCCGCCGCCCTCCGGTCCGACAACGGCGACGCGCTGCGTCAAAGGCAGCGAGAAGGACACGCCGTCGATCACCACCTTGCCGTCGTCTTCGAGCAGGGTCACGTTGCTGGCGATGATCTCGCCGGTGAGCGGGCCCGCCGGGTCCGGATCGGCCAGCTGCAGCGTCGCGTCGAGCTGGCCCTCCGGCTGGAACTGCTCGATCACCTGCTCGTATTTGATGCGGGCATCTTCTTTCGCCTGGTAGTAGATGAGCAGCTCGTTCCAGGGCGAGGCCAGGTCCTTGTAGGCGGCGAGCACGGCGACCAGCGAGCCGAGGCTCAAGCCACCGGTGATCACCAGATAGCCGCCGATCGAGAAGAAGAAGAACGGCGTGAGCTGGTTGATAAAGTTGTTGAGGAACTTGGCGAAGAATTTTCGCTGATAGATCTCAAAGCTGATGTCGAAGATGGTAGCGAGCTGCCCGGTGAAGCGCGCGAGCTGATAGCGGGCGCCGTCATGGGCATGGATCTCCTGGATGCCGGAGATGCTCTCGCCGACGTGATCGGCGATCTTGCGCCGGGTGCGGACGCGCTGCTTGCCGAGCTGGTTGACGACCGACTGCAGCTTCGGGATGACGTAGCCCTGGAATGGATAGAGCGCCACCGCGGCCGCGCCCAGGATTGGATCCTGGACGAACATGAAGAAGATGATGGTCAAGAGCTGGCCACCATTGAATACCGGGACCGCCACCGCATCGCCGATGAAGCCGCCGACGGCCTCCGTCTCCGCGGTGATCATCGGAATGATCTCGCCCTGGCTCACCCGACGGAAATGCGGCAAGGGAAAGCGCAGGACCTGCGCGTAGAGCTCGTAGCGCAAGCGCCGGAGCATGCGCTCGCCCATCCTTCCCTTGGCGACGTTCAGCACATACTTGAAGATGCCGTTGATGATGACGAGGATGAGAAAGAGGCCGCAGAGCACGGTGAGATAGTGCAGCTGCTCGAACCGGAAGCCCAGGAACTCCACCGGGAACGCCTTGCCGCCGATCGCCCGGTTGACGATCGTCTTCGGCAGATCCAGGGAATAGTAGAGGAACGGAAACGAGGCCAGCGTCAGCGACAGCTGTACGATCTGGTCCTTAATGCTGTGGCGGTAGATGAAGCGAAAGAGCGTTGGTTCCATGCGCGGACTTGGCCCGACCATGAGGGCAGCGCCGGCGGGTCACGCCGGGGGTCTGGCAGGGTGACGGGTCCAAGTGCGCTTGTCCATCCGGGAATGCAACGGAAATGACGCTTGGGCGGGCCGCCCCGTCCATGCCATCATGCCCGGCCGTCAACGGATTACGCATAAGATAATATCCATGAGCCGCCCCCATAAACGGGTTCTCATCTACAGTCACGACACCTTTGGCCTGGGCCATTTGCGTCGTTGCCAGGCAATCGCCCATGCCCTGGTGGCACACCGGCAGGATCTGTCCGTGCTGATCCTCTCGGGCTCGCCGATCATCGGCAGCTTCGACTTCCGCGCGCGGGTCGACTTCGTGCGGGTGCCCGGCGTGATCAAGCTGCGCAACGGCGAATACACACCCCTCAACCTCCACATCGATATCGAGGAGACGCTGGCGCTCAGGGCCTCGATCGTGCGGCACACGGCGGAGATCTTCGATCCCGACCTGTTCATCGTCGACAAGGAGCCCTTGGGCTTGCGCGGCGAGGTCGGCTCGACCTTGACCATGCTGAAGGCGCGCGGCATCCCTCTGGTCCTGGGGCTGCGCGACGTCATGGACGAGCCGGCGGCGCTGGCGCCCGAATGGGAGCGCAAGAACGTGCTGCCGGCCTTACGCGATCTCTACGACGCCATCTGGGTCTACGGCCTGCCGGAGGTCTGCGATCCGCTGACGGGCATCGACCTGCCGTCCTCGGTCCGCGACAAGATGCAGTACACGGGCTATCTTCGGCGAACGGTGCCCAGCGGCCCGCAGCCGACCCCGGCGGCGGCGACGCGCGATCGCAAGCCCTATATTCTGGTGACCACCGGCGGCGGCGGCGACGGCGACGGGTTGATCGACTGGGTGCTGAGCGCCTACGAGCAGTTCCCGGATCTGCCGCTGCGCGCGCTGCTCGTCTTCGGCCCCTTCCTGCAAGCGGACCTGCAGGCGGAGTTCCTGAAACGGGTGGCGAGGCTGCGCAACGTCGAGGCGATCACCTTCGATTCGCATCTGGAGGCGTTGATGGCGCGCGCCGAAGGCGTGATCTCAATGGGCGGTTACAACACGGTCTGCGAGATCCTGTCCTTCGACAAGCGCGCCATCATCGTGCCGCGGACGGTGCCGCGGATGGAGCAGCTGATCCGCGCTACCCGGTTCCAGGAAATGGGTCTGGTCACCATGCTCGCCGACGATGGCAAGCGCGACCCCAAAGTCATGGCCGAGGCGCTGCGTCGTCTCCCCGAGCAGCAATTGCCCTCGAGCGTCGCGCCGGAGGGCCTCTTGGACGGACTCGAGGGCGTGCAGCGGCGCGCCGACGGACAGCTGGCGCAGCCGATCGCCGCACGCCTCAGGATCGCCCGCCAGCGCGCCCGGTCGTTGGCCTTCCGCGTCGCGCGGCCTAACCATACGGGCTAAGCCTGGCCGCTTCTCCTGCCATTGCCGTCGTCCTCAAGGGCTATCCGCGGCTCTCCGAAACCTTCATTGCCCAGGAGATCCTCGGCCTCGAGCGGCGGGGCTTGGCCCTCTCCCTGGTCTCGCTGCGCCACCCGACCGACCGCGCCCGCCATCCCATTCATCGAGAGATCCAGGCACAAGTCGCCTACCTTCCGGAATATCTGCACGACGAGCCGGCACGAACCATCGCGGCCTGGCGCCGCGCGCGGCGCCTTCCTGGGTTCAAGACCGCGCGCCAGCGATGGCTCAAGGATCTCGCGCGCGATCCGAGCCGCAACCGCGTGCGCCGTTTCGGTCAGGCCTGCGTGCTCGCGGACGAGCTGCCGGCGTCGATCCGCCACATCCATGCGCATTTCCTGCATACGCCGGCTTCGGTCGCCCGCTATGCCGCGCTGATGCGCGGCCTCACCTGGAGCGTATCGGCCCATGCCAAGGATATTTGGACCACGCCCGAGTGGGAGAAGCGCGAGAAGCTGGCCGATGCCAGCTGGGCCGTCACCTGCACGGAAGTCGGCTGCGCGCACCTGGCAGCGCTAGCACCCGGAGCTTCGTCGGTCGGGCTCGTCTATCACGGCATCGACGTCGAGCGCTTCGCCGCACCGGCGGCACCGGCGAACGGATGCGACGGCAGCGCAGAAGAACGCCCCGTTCGCCTGCTGTCGGTCGGCCGGGCGGTGGAAAAAAAGGGCTACGGCGATCTCCTGGCGGCGCTCGCCCTGCTGCCGCCGGATCTTCATTGGCGCTTCACCCATATCGGCGGCGGCGAGCTCCGCCACAGATTGCAGCAACAGGCCCAGGCGCTCGGTCTCGGCCCGCGCATCCAGTGGCTGGGCCCGCAGCCGCAGCCGGCCGTGCTCGAGGAGTATCGCCGCGCCGACATCTTTCTATTGGCGAGCCGCATTGCCGCCGATGGCGACCGCGACGGCTTGCCCAACGTGCTGATGGAGGCGCAGAGCCAGCGACTGGCTTGCGTCGCCACGCGGGTCTCGGCGGTGCCGGAGCTGATCGAAGACGGCGCAACCGGGCTCCTCGTCGCCCCTGGCGATGCGGAGGGACTGGCGGGGGCGATCCTCGCCTTGAGCCGCGATCCCGCTCGGCGCCATGCGCTCGGCCGCGCCGGCGAGGTGCGGGTGCGTCGGCACTTCGGCCACGAGGCGGGAATCGACCGCCTCATCGAGAGGCTGAAGCTCTGAGACAGGCTCGGGGCAAGGCATCATCCTAATGCGCCTCCTCTTCTACGCACCCCTGAAGCCGATCGATCATCCCGTGCCGTCGGGCGACAGGCGGCTGGGACAGCTCCTCGTTGCCGCGCTCGCACGGGCCGGCCATCACGTCGAGATCGCCTGCCGGCTGCGTACGCGCATCGATCGGGGCGATCCCACCCTGCAGGCGCGCCAGGCGGCGACTTCAGGCCGCATCGCCGCTCGTCTGATCCGGCGCTATCGCGATCGGCCCGTGGGCGGCAGACCGGAGGCTTGGTTCACCTACCACCTCTATTACAAGGCGCCGGACTGGCTCGGCCCGGCGGTCGCCGCGGCACTCCGCATTCCCTATATGGTGGCTGAGGCCTCGCTCGCCCCGAAGCGGGCCAAGGGTCCATGGGCGGTGGGGCATCAGGCGGTCCTGGCAGCACTCAGCCGTGCCGATACGGTGTTCGCGATGAGCGCCGCCGATGCCGAGTGTCTCGGCCCGGCGCTCGGCCAGCGCACCCGCCTGGTGCGGCTCAAGCCCTTTCTCGATCCGAGCGCCTATGGCGCGGCGGCAGCAAGGCGGAGCGAGCATCGTCGACGCCTCGCCCAAGAATTCGCGCTCGAGCCCGCCATGCCTTGGCTGATCGCGGTCGCCATGATGCGCAGCGGCGACAAGCTCCGCTCCTACGAATTGCTGGGCGCGGCGCTGGCCCGCCTCCTCGACCGGCCTTGGCGCCTCCTCGTCGTAGGCGACGGACCGGCGCGCCCGGCGGTCGAAGCGGCATTGCAGCCGCTCGGTTCGCGCCTCGCCTTCATGGGCGAGCGGGACGCGGAGGCGCTGCCCGGCCTCTATGCCGCCGCCGATCTTCTGGTCTGGCCGGCCATCAACGAGGCCTTCGGCATGGTGCTCCTGGAAGCACAGGCGGCGGGCACACCGGTCGTCGCCGGCGCCACCGGCGGCGTGCCGGAAGTGGTGCAAAGCGAGGCCGGCGGCGTTTTGGTGCCGGTCGGCGATGCCACCGCCTTCGCTGATGCGGTCGCCTCCCTGCTCGATGACCCGGTCCGGCTTGGCCGGCTCGCCGCCGAAACCCGCCGCCTCGTCGCCAGAGATCACGGGATCGATGCGGCGGCGCATACCTTGGATGCAGCCCTTCGCCGCTCCGTTGCTGGCATGACGGCATGACCGTCCTTGCCATCATTCGCCACGGTCCGACCGAGGCCAACGCCGCCGGGAAGCTCATGGGCCGGGCCGATGAAGCCTTGAGCCCCGCGGGCAGACGGATCGTCGCCGAATACCGCCTGCCGGCGGAACTCGCCACCTTCGCCGCCGTGACGAGCCCGCTCAAGCGGGCGCGCGAGACGGCGGCGCTCCTCAGCCTGACCGCCGAGATCGAGCCGGCGATCATCGAGATGGATTGGGGCACCTGGCAAGGCAGCACCTGTGCAGAGCTGCGTCAGCGTCTGGGCCATGCCTTCACCGAGGAGGAAACCCGCGGCCTCGACATGACTCCGCCAGACGGCGAGTCGCCCCGCCAGGTACAGACCCGACTCCTCGCTTGGCTCGCGACCCTGGCTTGCCCGACGCTGGCGGTGACGCATAAGGGCGTCATCCGCGCGCTCTATGCGCTTGCTACGGGCTGGACCATGCTCGAACCGGAGCCGATCGCGCTCGACCGGCATTCCGCGCATATCTTCGAGATCGACGAGAACGGACGCCCACGCGTCAAGCATCTCAATCTTCCGCTGAGATAGCCATGCCCGCCCGCGTCTTGATCCATGTGCAGCATCTGCTCGGCATCGGTCATCTGAAGCGCGCGGCGACGCTCGCCCGCGGCCTCGCCGCCGCCGGTCTCGAGGTCACGCTGGCGTCCGGCGGCATGCCGGTATCGGGCATCGATATCGGCGCCGCAAGGCTCCTGCAGCTTCCCGCCGCGCGCGCCGTCGATACCAGCTTCAAGGTTCTCGTCGATGCCGATGGCCGGCCTATCGATGATGCCTGGCGGGAGCGGCGGCGCCAGGCGCTCATCGAAGCCTATGCGACGATCCGGCCGCAGCTTCTGGTGGTCGAGATGTTCCCGTTCGGCCGCCGGGCCTTTCGCTTCGAGCTGCTGCCGCTCCTGGAGCGGGCGCAGGCCGATCGCGTGCCGGTGTTCGGCTCGGTCAGAGACATCCTCGTCCATCGGCCGCGACCGGACCGCGAGGCGGAGTTCCTGGAGACGGTCAGGCGCTGGTTCGACCGCATCCTGGTTCATGGCGACCGCAGCTTCGCGCCCCTGGAGCTTAGCTTTCCCTTGGCGCGGGAAATCGCCGACAAGCTCGCTTACACGGGCTATCTGCTGGATCTCCCGGCGGTCCAGCGCTCCGACCCTCGCCGGGGGTGGACTTTGGGAGGGGGTCGGAGTCGGGAAGGGACCCGGCTCGACGACCACCCCCTCCCCGACCCTCGCCGGGGGTGGACTTTGGGAGGGGGTGGGGACCACCCCCTCCCCGACCCTCGCCGGGGGTGGACTTTGGG
>JACQAG010000077.1 GCA_016195085.1 Pseudomonadota bacterium
CGTTCTGCAGCAGATCGCCGCGCCAGTCGGAATCGTTGAAAGGCGGATTGGCCAGCACGTAGTCGGCTTTGAGGTCGGCGTGCTTATCGTCGTGGAACGTATCGCCATGGGCGATCTACGCGTCGATGCCGCGGATGGCGAGGTTCATCTTCGCCAGGCGCCAGGTCGTGTAGTTCGATTCCTGGCCGTAGATGGAAATGTCGCCGCGCTTGCCGCTATGGGCCTCGATGAAGCTCTCGCTGGAGACGAACATGCCGCCGGAGCCGCAGCACGGGTCGTAGACCCGGCCCTTGTAGGGCGCCAGCATCTCGACCAGCACGCGCACCACCCGCGAGGGCGTGTAGAACTGCCCGCCCTTCTTGCCCTCGGCGCTGGCGAACTGCGCGAGAAAATACTCGTAGACGCTGCCCAGCACGTCCCTGGCCCGGTCGGCCGGGCTGCCGAGGCCGATGGTGCTGACGAGGTTGATGAGCTGGCCGAGCCGCTGCTTGTCGAGGCCCGGCCGGCCGAAATCCTTGGGCAGCACGCTCCTGAGCGTGGGGTTGTCGCGCTCGATGGCGCTCATCGCCTCGTCGACCAGCGTGCCGATGGTGGGCTGCGGGGCGCTGGCCTTCAGGTGCTGCCAGCGCGCTTCCTTCGGCACCCAGAATATGCGGGTTGCCTTGTACTCATCCGGATCTTCCGGGTCGGCACCCTCGGCCGCTTGCGCGGCCAGCTCCGCGTGCTTCGCCTCGAAGGCATCGGAGATGTATTTGAGGAAGATCAGGCCAAGGACGACATGCTTGTACTCGGCCGCGTCCATGTTGTTGCGGAGCGCATCGGCCGCCGCCCAGAGCTTCGCCTCGATGCGGCCGTTGGACTCCGCCGCTGCTGGTGACGTGGCACCTTGCCCATTGCCTTTCCGGCTGAAGCGGGCGCCGCGTTTCGGCGCGGCAGCGGTGAATGCCTCAACCAACTCCGCTTCGCTGATTTCGTTGACCCGCTTGATCGTTTCGTCGCTGAGAGCGGCGAGCGGCAGCGGGCCGGCATTCTTTCGAGGTCGTCCCCGCGGCATGATCCCGCCCCCCAATTGGCCGACATAGACTGTCGAGGTTTGGCAGCTTCCGTCGTCGAGTGCCAGCCCTCGCTTTGCCGATGCGCGGCGCGACTAGCGGTTGTCTTTTCGTTCTCAATGCAACCCCATCTAATTATTCGCGAATCACGGAGGAGCGCAAGGCTTGCCCTTCGGCCGCGCTCCTTCGGTCGTGCGCGGGTCCTCTTCCCCTGCTACAGATTTGCGCCATGAAGAAACACAGCAAAGCCGAAGTCGACGAATTCTTCCGGCGTCTCGCCGCCAAGAACCCCGCGCCCAAGGGCGAGCTCGACTCCGTCAACCCCTACACCCTCCTGGTCGCCGTGGTCCTGTCGGCGCAGGCGACCGATGCCGGGGTCAACAAGGCGACGAAGACGCTGTTCCGCCTCGCCGACACGCCGGAAAAGATGCTGGTTCTGGGCGAGGCCGGCCTCAAGGGGCACATCAAGACCATCGGCCTCTTCAATACCAAGGCGAAGAACATCATTGCCCTGAGCCGCATACTGATGAGCGACCATGGGGGCCAGGTGCCGCGGGATCGCGAATCCCTGCAGAAGCTGCCTGGTGTCGGCCGCAAGACGGCGAGTGTCGTCCTCAACATCGCCTTCGGCGAGCCCACCATCGCCGTCGACACCCATGTGTTCCGCGTCTCCAACCGCACCGGCCTCGCTCCGGCCAAGACGCCGGAAGCGGTGGAGGCGATGCTCGAGCGCATCGTCCCGGACCGTTGGAAGCAGCACGCCCATCACTGGCTCATTCTGCACGGACGCTATGTCTGCAAGGCCCGGCAGCCGGATTGCAATGCCTGCGTCGTGCGCCCGCTCTGCCGCTTCAAGGAGAAGACGCCGGCGCCAGAGTGAGGCCACGTTGCGCATCGCCGCGGCTTCGCCGATTATTCGCGCAACGCCGCAAAGGGAGGAACGAATGGCACGGTACCTCGCGCGCGCACTCGGATTGTCTCTCATTCCCGGTCTCTTGGCTGCGGCATCGGCGCCGGCCTTGGCGGAATCGGTCATCCGCGTGGTTCCCCACGCCGACCTCAAGGTGCTGGATCCCAGCCAGACCGCGGCGACGATCACCCTCATGCACGGGCTGTCGATCTTCGACATGCTGTTCGCCTTCGATGAGAAGCTGAACGTCAAGCCGCAGATGATCGAGAGCTTCGCCCTCTCGCCCGACAAGCTCGTCTACACCATGACGCTGCGGCCGGGCCTCAGGTTCCAAGACGGCACGCCCGTCACCAGCCGCGATGTGATCCCGTCCCTCGAACGCTGGATGAAGAAGGATGCGGTCGGCACCAAGCTTGCGTCATTCTTGGCCGCGATGGCCCCGGTTGACGACCGCAGCTTCAAGCTCACGCTCAAGGAGCCCTATGGGCTCGTGGAATGGTCGTTCGCAAACGCCTCCGGCAGCCCCGCCTTCGTCTTCCGCGAGAAGGAAGCACGATCGGATCCGGCCGTTCCGTTCACCGAGACCATCGGCTCCGGCCCGTTTCGCTTCGTCAAATCCGCATGGATGCCAGGCTCGACCGTCGTCTACGAGAAGAATCCCGACTATGTGCCGCGGAGCGATGCGCCCGACGGGCTCGCCGGCGGCAAGATCGTCAAGGTGGATCGGATCGAATACAAGATCCTGCCCGACGCCAGCACGGCCGCGGCCGCTCTCAACGCCGGAGAGGTGGATCTCATCGATCAGCCGGCGCTCGATCTGGTGCCGCTGGTCGAAAAGAACCCGAACGTCACGGTCGAGGTGATCACCCCGATTCCCGCGGTCGCCGTCCTCAGGCCCAACCACCTGCAACCGCCCTTCAACAATGCAAAGGCGCGGGCGGCGCTCTCCGCCATGATGCAGCAGACCGATTTCATGCAAGCGGCGATCGGCGACAAGAAGTGGTGGAGCACCTGCTTCTCCTATTTCGTCTGCGGCATGCCCTATGGCACCGAGGCCGGCTCCGAGGAATACCGGAAGCCCGACATGGCCAAGGCAAAGCAGCTCCTCGGCGAATCCGGCTACAAGGGCGGGAAGGCGGTCATTGTTTCCACCGACGAGATCCCGGCGCAGGGTGCGATGGCGCGGGTCGCCGTCGACAAGCTGAAGCAGCTCGGCGTCAACGTCGATCTGCAGATGTCCGATTGGGGCGGCGTCATCACCAAGCGCCTCAACCGGGGACCGGTCGAGCAAGGCGGCTGGAGCCTGTTCGCGGTGAGTTGGAACGGCGTATCGATGGCGCACCCGCTTTCCAACATCGCGGTCAACACCAACTGCGCCGGCACCAACTGGCTGGGCTGGCCCTGCGACGAGGAAGCGAGCAAGATCCTCGATCGCTTCATCCGCTCGACCGACGATGCGGAGAAGAAGCAGATCGCCGAGAGCCTGCACCGGCGCCTCTGGCAGGTGCAGCCCCTGGCGCTCGCCGGCCAATACAGCCAGCCGACCTTCTACCGCAAGAGCTTGGATGGCGTGCTGAAGGCGGCCGTGCTGGTGTTCTGGAACATCTCGAAGAAGGGATGAGCGGGCTGCGCGCGCGGTCTTGGGGATGACCGCGCCGAGCGCGCTGCACTACCTCTCCATCGCCGAGGCGAGCCGCCGCATAGCGACTGGGAGGCTTTCGCCCGTCGACTTGGTGAAGGCGATGCTGGCGCGGATTCGCGCCCTCGATCATCGGCTGAACAGCTTCGTGCTGGTGCTGGAAGGCGAAGCCATGCGCCAGGCGCGCCTGGCCGAGCGGGCCATCAGGGCGGGAAGGCGCATCGGGCCGCTGCACGGCATCCCCATCGCCCTCAAGGATGTCTATGACACCAAGGGCGTGCGCACCGCGGCGCAGTCGCGCCTTCTCGTTGACCGCGTGCCCGATCGCGATGCAGCCGTGGTGCGGCGTCTGCGGCAAGCAGGCGCGATCATCCTCGGCAAGCTCACCACCCATGAATTCGCCATCGGCGGCCCGTCCTTTGATTTGCCTTGGCCGCCGGCGCGCAATCCGTGGAATCCCGACTACTTCACCGGCGGCTCGTCGACCGGCGCCGGCGCGGCGGTCGCCGCCGGTTTCATTCCGGGCGCGCTCGGCTCGGATACCGGCGGCTCGATTCGCATGCCCGCCGCCTATTGCGGCATCGCCGGCCTGAAGCCGACCTATGGGCTGGTGAGCCGCGCCGGCGTCGTCCCGCTTGCCTATTCGCTCGATCATTGCGGGCCGATGGCATGGACCGCGGAGGATTGCGCCTATCTTTTGGAAGCGATCGCCGGCTTCGATGCCGATGACCCGGCGAGCGCCCGGCGTCGACGGCTCTCGTTTGTGCGTTCCCTCAAGGGCGACATTGCCGGGATGCGGATCGGCGTCGTGCGGCAGTTCTACGAAAGCGATCTCGAGGCGACGCAAGAAGCCCGTGCGGCGATCGAAGCCGCGCTGAAGGTGCTCCGAAGGCTGGGCGCGACACTCGTCGAGATCACGCTGCCCAAGCTCCGGGAATGGGATGCGTGCTGTCTCTTGATCAGCTATGCCGAGTCCTACGCTCTGCACGAGCACGATTTGCGAACCCGCCCGTTCGCCTACGGCAAGATCGCACGCGAGCGGTTGCTGGCGGGCGCGCTGATCGGCGCCGGCGATTACGTCAAGGCATTGCGCCAACGGCGAAGTCTGTCGGAAGGCTACGTCGCCGCTCTTGCCGAAGCGGACGCGTTGGTGACCGCGTGCGCGATCGAGCCGCCGAGCCCGCTCGCCGACATGGTCAGCTGGCCCTCGATGCGGCCGCGGGCACGGATGGCGGTGACGCCGTTCAACGTCAGCGGCGCACCGGCGCTATCGCTCTGTGCCGGTTTCGGGACGGACGGACTTCCGCTGAGCCTGCAGATCGCCGCCAAGCCTTTCGACGATGCGATCGTTCTCCGGCTCGGCCACGCCTATGAGCGGGCGACCGACTGGCGCGGCACGAGACCTAGACTCTAGCTTCTGCTCAGCCGCTGTTCGCCTGCAGGAGCACGGTCACATCGCCGGCGCAGGGGCGCGGCAGCGCGTCGTTGAGACCGGGCGCGCGGAGCTCGTAGTGGCGCACCGTGTAGACATCGGCCTCGCGGTAGAAGAACACATCCAACACGCAGCTCTGATTGGCGAAGCGCCAGATCTGCGCCGCCCCGTCGTGGCGCACGAACCGGGGATGTCCCAACAGCCGCTCGATCTCCCCGGGGGTGAGCCCGACAAGGCGGACCGGCTGATGCTCGATGGCGCGGCCCGCCGGCGCGTTGGCCTCGTTCGGCGGCGACTCGGTCCTGGATGAGGCGACGGCGAGGCCCGTGGGCGGCTTCGGCTCAAGCCCGCCGGCCACGGTCTCGGCGGGTCGCACCGATTGCGTGCAAGCCGCCAGCATAACAATTGCTGCCATGCCGATGGCCTGCTTCGACCGTCCCCCGCCCCCCGCCATGGTGCCCTCGGTTGTTGGTGACCCTTCGAAAGACGATCGGCTCAGCCGACGGCGGCGCCGCTGACCTTGCCGGTCTTCTCCTTCTCCTCGCTCGGCCGCGCCGTCTGCGCGTCGACGAGCTGGACGTCGCCGGTGACCACGCCGCCGCGCTCGATCTCGAGCTGGCCATAGCGGATCTTGCCGGTCACATTGCCGGTCGAACGAATGAACAAACGGTTGCGCACGGTGAGCGTGCCCTCATAGGCGCCGTTGATGTCCGCCTCTTCGATTTCCGCTGTGCCCTTGAAATGCCCGGTCGCGGCAATGTCGATCGAATGGCTGTTGCTGAGCGTCGCCTCGACCCGGCCTTCCACCACCAGCACGTCGCAGGCCGTGATCTCCCCCGAGAGGATGATGTCGCGGCCGACAATGAGGCGCTTCGACTCGTGCTCGGAGCGAGGAGCCGGCGTCGAGGTCGGCGTCGGCGTCGGCCGGCGCGGTACGGCGCCGGGAATATCGACGACGCGCCTGGGGATCTCCGGGGAGAAACCGGGACTGGGTGGCTTCTGCTGGGTCATTGCGGTACCTACGCCTTTCTGCAACGGATCCTCGCGCTTCTCGGCGCGCTTGTCGGCGGTGTTTTCGGTGAAATTGGTCGGACCGGCGCCCGGCGACGGGACCTCGGCAGAACCCTCTCCGGCGTTGCCCTTTTTCTTGAAGAACATGGCACGAGCCCCTGAAAACGCGACAGTTTTCACCAACGCATAAACGGGCCGGATCTTACCAGCTATTTTGCCTTTTGGCGATGGCGCATTCGCTCGACGGTATGCACCATGAAAGCAATGGCGAGCATCGGTGTCACCAGGTTTACCAAGGGAATCGTCAGCAAGGCCGCCAAGCAGGCGCCGGCAAGCCAAAGCGAACCACGCTCGGCGCGCCAGAGGAGACGCTGCACGGGCGGCTCGAAGCGGCGCGCAGCGGCCATTTCGAAATAACCCTTCCCAACCAAATATCCGTTGAAAAACAAGAAGATAAAAAGATTAAAGGCAGGCAGCAGCAGATAGACGGGCAGCGCCGCGAGGTTGACCAGGAGGGCGGTCGCCGCCAGCCTCAAGGCGCTTGCGACCATTTCGGCCGCCGACTGCGAACGGGGCGGCGGCACACCTGGATAGTGGCGGGCCTCGACCGCCCGGGCGATCGGCTCGACCATCAGGCTGAAGAGGGATGCGGTCAGCGCCGGAAAAAACAGCCAGCCGAGGATGAGCCCGGCGAGCGCCCCCAGCCCCGCCAGCACGATGCCGATGCCGGGGACCCCGTCCGGCACGAGCGTGGCGAAGAGGAGCGAGCCGCCGAAGGACAGCCCCGCCAGAAGCCCGACCGACAGCACCAGGCCCAACCAGAGCAAGCGCTGAAAGCGCCTCTCGAACAGCTGCAGCAGGGCGGCGAGGAAGAAGCTGGGCATGACGATGGCAGGGAGATCTCGAACGAGCCGCATGGATTTGAGCGGGACCGCGGAGGTTCCTAGCAGGCTTTCGAGCCTGGCGGCTATATTGGCCGATGCATGTGGACGGGCAATGGGCGGAGCACGGGAATGGCGGAGCGGACGCTGGATGTGGTTGGGATTGGCAATGCCATTGTCGACGTGCTCGCAGGCACCGAGGACGGATTTCTGGAAGAGCAGGGCTTGGTCAAGGGATCGATGGCGCTCATCGATGCCGAACGCGCCGAGCGGCTCTATGATCTGATCGGGCCCGCGGTCGAGTGCTCGGGCGGCTCCTGCGGCAATACCATGGCGGGCCTGGCCTCGCTCGGCGCCAAGGGCGCCTATATCGGCAAGGTCGCCGACGACCAGCTCGGCCGCGTCTTCGCCCATGATCTCAAGGCAGCCGGCATCCGCTTCGATACACCGCCGCTTCGGGGTGCGGTGCCGACGGCGCGCTCCTTCATTCTGGTCACGCCCGATGGGCAACGCACGATGAACACCTATCTCGGCGCCTGCGTTGCCCTCGGGCCGAGCGACATCGATCCGGCACTCATCGACGCCGCCAAGGTCGTCTATCTCGAGGGCTATCTCTGGGATCGGCCGGCGGCGAAGGAAGCCTTCCTCAAGGCGGCAAAGCTCGCCCATGCCGGAGGCGGCAAGGTGGCGCTCAGCCTTTCCGATCCGTTTTGCGTCGATCGGCACCGCGCCGAGTTTCGCGACTTGGTCGAAAACCATGTCGACATCCTCTTCGCCAACGAGCAGGAGATCCTGTCGCTCTACCAGGTGCAGCTATTCGATCGGGCGCTCTCGATCGTGCGCGACCATTGCGAGACGGCGGCCTTGACCCGCAGCGCCAAGGGCTCGGTCGTGGTCCATGCTGGCGAGGCACATACGATTGAGGCGGCGCCGATCTTGAGAGTCGTCGATACCACCGGGGCGGGGGATCAATACGCCGCCGGATTTCTGCGCGGCTACACCACGGGATGCAGTCCTCAGCTATGCGGACGCATGGGCAGCATCGCAGCGGCCGAGGTGATCCAGCATTTCGGCGCGCGGCCCGAAACCGGCTTGGCCAGGCTGGTCGAGGCCCAGCTCGCGTGAGCAGCGTTCCCGCCCCAGCCCCGATCGCAAGCTGGCTCGAGGCGGCGCGGATCTACCGCGAGAAGCGCGTGCTGGCGATCCTGTTCATGGGATTTTCGAGCGGGCTGCCGCTGGCCTTGACCGCGGCAGGCGGCACGCTCGGAATCTGGCTCACGGAAGCCGGCGTGACTCTCACTGCGATCGGATTCTTTGCGCTGGTCAGCGTCTCCTACAATGTGAAGTTCATTTGGTCGCCGATCATCGATCGGATGCCCATTCCCATCCTTACGAAGTGGCTCGGGCGTCGTCGCAGCTGGGCGGTGACGATTCAAATCGTGCTCGCGGTGGCGATCCTGGGGCTCGGCGCCTCCGATCCCGCGATCGATCCCCACCGAACCGCGCTGGCTGCCGTCGTGGTCGCATTTCTCTCGGCGAGCCAGGACATCGTCATCGACGCATACCGGGTCGAGCTTCTGAAGGATGCTGAGCAGGGCGCCGGTGCAGCGGCGACGCAGTTCGGCTATCGCGTCGGCATGTTGGCGTCCGGAGCGGGCGCACTGTATCTCGCGAGCTTCTTCGGCTGGCAGACTGCCTATGTCGTCATGGCCGCGCTAATGAGCGTCGGCGTGATAACGGTGCTGATGACGCCGGAGCCGGCGGAAGCCGGCGCCAATACCGAGAACGCCGGCGTCGGACCGGCGCCGAATCGCGATGGCTTCATGCATTGGCTCCGGCGCGCGGTGATCGAGCCGTTCGCCGATTTCATCTTGCGGCCACACTGGGCGCACATTCTTGTCTTCGTGATCCTATACAAGCTTGGCGATGCGCTGGCCGGCGTCGTCCTGGGCAAGTTCTACATCGCCATCGGGTTCAGCAAGGTCGAGATTGCCAGCGTCACCAAAGTGTTCGGCCTGGCGGCGACAATCCTGGGGCTGTTCCTCGGTGGCGCCATCACCTATCGGCTGGGCATCATGCGTGCGCTGATGGTCTGCGGCGTGCTGCAGATGCTCTCGATCTTGGCTTTTGCGATGCAAGCAATTGTCGGCCACGATGTCGCCTTCCTCATGGCAACGATCGCGATCGAGAACGTCACCTGGGCGATGGGGTCGGCGGCGTTCGTTGCCTATCTCTCCGCTCTCTGCAACGTCGCCTACACCGCAACGCAATATGCCTTGCTGTCGTCTCTGGCGGCGGTGCCGCGGACCATTCTTGCCTCCGGCGGCGGCTGGCTCGCCGAACGCATGGATTGGGTCGGCTTCTTCCTGTTCGCGACCGCCGCGGCGTTGCCGGGGCTGATCCTGCTGGCATGGCTCATGCACGCAACGCCGGCGGAGACGACGGCAAAGGCGCGCACGCTCGCGGCGGAGTAGGTCTCGCTGCGTGCAGGGATGTTTTCACCACAGAGACACAGAGGACACAGAGAAGAGTAATGCTCGGGTGCGCGAAGCGCTGCGCGCGTGCTCCATTCGTCTCCGTGTCCTCTGTGTCTCTGTGGTGAAAGCTTTATCGTTTGGCGCCTCCGTCTTGATCACATCCCGGTATACGGTATAGTGCCGCGATGATCCGGTCGTTCGGCGACAAACGAACGGAAGCGTTGTTTCGAGACGCGTTCGTGCGTGACTTTCAAGGTTTCGCCCGCCGGGCCAAGCGAAAACTGGAAGCGGTGAACGCGGCGAGCCGGCTCGACGATTTGCAGGTACCGCCATCGAACCGGCTGGAGAAGCTGAGAGGCGATCTGATGGAATTTCATTCGATCAGGATCAACGATCAATGGCGGATCATATTCAAATGGCGCGACGGTGAGCCGCATGAGGTGCGGATCGTCGACTATCACTGACAGGAGCTTAGCCATGGCTGAGAACGAATTCGCGCCTGTCACTCCGGGCGAAATGCTGAAAGACGAATTCCTCATGGAATACGGTCTTTCACAAAACCAGTTGGCGAAGGCAGTCGGGATTTCGCCGAACCGGATTGCCGAGATCGTGAACAACCGGCGCCGCATAACCGCCGACACCGCCCTGCGGCTTGGTTTGTATTTCGCCAACAGCCCGGAATTTTGGATGAACCTTCAGTCCCATTACGATCTGAAGCAGGCGCGGCGCAAGCTCAAGCCAGAGGATGCAAAACGAATCAAGGCGCGACGTGCCGCTTAGACCGGAACGACCGACAGCGCCTCCGACACCACCACCGGCTTGTCGTCGGCATTGGGATCGGCGATGAGCGTTTCCAAGGCGGCTTCCACCGCCTCCATCGGAATGAGCTCCATCGCCTCGCCGCCGAATTGCTGCGCGGTCACCAGCTTCAGGCGCCGCGCCATCGGGTAAGCCTTGTCGACCACCGTCGGCCCCCAGAGCGAGACCAGGGGAACCCCGCCCTCGGCCAGGATATGGCCGCCGCCGCTGTCGTTCGACACCGCGGCGGCGAGCCGCCGGGTCAGCGCCAAGGTCAGCACCGGGCCGGTGGCGATGCCGGCGTCCGCGGCATCCTGGTTGGGAAAGCGGGCGGCCGGCACGCTTGCCGCGAGTTGCTGGCGCCACGCCGCTTCCGCCGGTCCGAGGATGAAAACCGGGACCCGACCCCGTTCGACCTGCGCCGTGGCGAGCCGGGCAAAGCGCTCCAGCGGCCAGCATTTCCGGCGATTGCCGGCGCCGGGAGCAATACCGACATAGAGCGGTCCGTCCGGCAGAAGCCGCTTCGCCGCAGCGACGGCGTCGGCCGGCAGCTCTCCCGGCTCCGGTGACGGCGCCGGCCGTCCGGTCGCCAGCACGATCAGATCGAACAGCCGGTGGTGCAGGTGCTTCGGCTTCTTGTATCCCGAGCGCGGCCGGTAATCGGAGAACAGGAACTTCGCCGTCTGCGACAGGTAGCGATGGTGCTGCACGCGCCTGAGGATGAGGGTTGTCATGACCCGGCTCTGGGTGTCGATCACCAGATCGAAATGGCGCCCGGAGAGCGGCCGCTTGCCGAAGAGCTCGGTCCAATGCTTGCCGATGCCGACATCCTCGATCACCTCATCCAAGACGCCCTGGACCAACGGGGCGAGCTCATGGGCATAGACGGTGCGGCCTTTGCCGGCGAGCCAGGTGATCCTGGCGTCGGGGAAGGCGGCACGCACCGCGCGGGCGAAGGGGAGCTTGATGAAGCCGTCGCCCATCAGCTCGAGCCCGGCATAGATGAGGATGCTCGCTGGCGTCATCGTGAACCGGCGTCACCTACCATAGGGGGTGCCGGTCGGCTAGAATTACCGCATGTCGAGCAATCGCTTGAGCGTGGTGGACGGCGACATCACCGGGCTAGCGGTCGATGCCATCGTCAATGCCGCCAATGAGCGGCTGGCGCCGGGAGGTGGGGTCTGCGGCGCCATCCACCGCATCGCCGGTCCCGCGCTCGCCCGCGAATGCGCCGCGATCGGCTTCTGCCCGACCGGCGAGGCGCGGCTGACCAAAGGCTATGGCTTGCCGGCGCGCTTCGTGATCCATGCCGTGGGGCCGGTCTGGCACGGGGGCGGCCAGGGCGAAGACAAACTCTTGGCCTCCTGCTATGGCGCCGCGCTCGATCTGGCGGTCGCCAACGCGGTCCGCACCATCGCCTTTCCGGCGATCTCGACCGGCATCTACGGCTATCCCCTGGAGCCGGCAACGCGGATCGCGGTCGGCACGGTGGCGGGCGTGCTCGCCCGCGAGCCCAAGCTGGAGCAGGTCATCTTCTGCACCTTCGGCCTGGAGGCGACCGCCGCCTACGAGCGGGCGCTCGAGGCCTTGGCGCGGTAGCGCCCGAGCTGGGCTGCGCGGGATCCAGCTGTCTCGCCCGGATGAAGTGGAGCGAACTCGTCACAAGATGCAAAGACGCGCCATCACCCGCCGCGCCGTGCTGATCGGGCTCGCCACGCTCATCGCGCGCCCGCTCCTCGCCGCCGCCGCGCAACCGCCCGCCGATCTTCCAGGCTGGCGCCAAGCGCGCTGGGGCATGAGCGAATTGGAGCTGGAGGCGGCCTTCCCGGACGAGCTGAAGCCGGCCCCGGTGGCGCTCGATTTCGACGATCTCGTCGTGCACGCGGTCATTCCGAAGCTGCTGCTGGCCGGCCGACCCTTCGTCGTCTATTTCCAGCTCGATGCGCAGACGCTGCGTCTGGCCCAGGTGCTCTTGACCTATCGCGGCAAGCGGCCGACCCATTCCGACTATGCCGCGATCGCGCGCGGACTCGTGGCCGAGCTCGGTGTCTCGGACCTGACGCTCACCGATCGCTATTATCTGAGCGTGCCCGGCTTCTCGGTCGAGCGACGCTGGAAGCGTCCGACCACCAGCGTGTCGCTGCACTATGTGCAGCCGAACTTCGACTACGCCAACAACGAGCGTAATCGGCTGACCCTGCGCTACTACCCAAGCGCATAGCCGCTTGACGGCAGGATTCACCTGAGAGCGCGCAGAGGCGACGCAGAGGTCGCGGAGAGGAGTCGAGCGCGCTTTGCGCGCATGAGCCGCTTCTTCTCAGCGCTCTCTGCGCTTCTCAGCGTGCTCTGCGGTTTATCTTGTCTTCGTGTTAAAGCGCCAGGCCCTGCACGAGGCGCGGCAAGTCGCCGAGCGTCCCCATGGCGTGGCGCATGAACAGGCGCTTCAGGCCCGGCAGCTCGTTCACCACGGCGAGGCCGAGATCGCGGGCGAGCTTCACCGGCGGCAAGCTCGTCTGAAACAGGCGATTGAGGCCGTCGGTCGCCGCGATCAAGGAGAGCGTGTCGAAGCGACGCCAGCGTTGGTAGCGCTCGAGCACATCCAATTGTCCGATGTCGAGGCCGAGGCGGCTGGCATCCACCAGCACTTCGGCAAGCGCCGCCACGTCGCGGATGCCGAGATTGAGGCCTTGGCCGGCGATGGGGTGGATCGCGTGGGCGGCATCGCCGATGAGCGCCAAGCGCTGGTCGATCGAACGCTCGGCCAAGAGCAGGCCCAAGGGATAGGACCAGCGTCGGCCGGCGACGGAGAGTTGGCCCAGCTCGTCGCCGAAGCGACGCTGGAGTTCGGCGGCGAATCCGGCATCGTCCAACGCCAGCATGGCCCCGGCGATCCGGCTGCGCTCGGTCCACACCAGGGACGAAGAGCGGCCGGGCAGCGGCAGCATGGCGAAGGGCCCGGCGGGGAGGAAGCGCTCATGGGCGACGTTGCGGTGGTCGCGCTCATGGGCGACGGCGCAGACGATCGCCGTCTGTCCATAGGCCCATTCCGTGACCGCGATGCCGGCGGCGGCTCTGGTGGGCGAGCTCCTTCCGTCGGCGGCGATGGCGAGACTGGCTTTGATCCCTCGTCCATCGGCCAGATGCGCGCGGACGCGTGCGCCAATCCGTTCCAAGCCTTCGACACGCGCCGGCGCGATGAGCTTGAGATCCGGCCGCTTCTCGAGTCCGCGATAAAGCGCGCGGCGGATGAAGCGATTCTCCACAATATACCCGAGAGGATCGCCGACCTCGCGGTGGTCGTAGTGCAGGAACAAGCGCGAGGCGCCGGCTTCGAAGCCGCCATCGCTCACCCGAATATCGAGGATGGGACAGGCATGCTGTGCCGCGTGCTCCCAGATGCCGAGTGCGGCCAGCACGCGCTCGGAGCCATGGGCGATTGCCGAAGCGCGGCCGTCATGGGCATCGTCGGCCAGATCGGCCGGGCTCTCCCGGTCGACCACCGCAGTCACGATGCCTGCCGAAGCCAGCGCGTGCCCGAGGGTCAATCCCACCAGGCCGCCGCCGACCACGACCACATCGACCCGCAAGTCTGCTGCGGCCGCGCTCATTGCCGGGCTAGCCTGTCGAGCGAATAGGACAATGTCTAGGGCGATGCCGGAAGCGGCTCAGCTCAAGGCTTGCTTTCCGAGCCAGGCCGTCTCCGACGGCTGTTCGAAGCGGGCCGCCATGCTGTCGTAAGTTTGGGCCATGTGCAGGAACGAGCCACGCGCGCCGGCGTCCTGGATCGCCTCGGCCTTGGTGCGGCATTCCGCCGCCATCATCCGCCAGCGCCGCACCTGTTCCTGCCAATCGTCCATGCCGATTCGAACCTTGGCGATGCTGCTCCGTGACAGGCTTACGTCAACCCGCTGGCATCGGGTCAATGGGAAAATACCGAGGGAAATCAAGATAATACAACACAAAAACGCACCGCATTGGTGGGCCGGCATAAGGGTGATCGGGCCCTGGTGATTCGGCCCGGTCGTCGGCGCCAGGGCGCGGCCGTGGCCAAAGGGTTGCTGCCGAAAAGGTCGCCGGATGGCGACCGACTGCCCATTTGCTAGGCAGTGGTTCGCTGGGGCGGCCGCGATGCCGGAGCCGTCGATAGCGGGAGAGAGGAAGCACGTTCGGGCCGGCGCGGCCGGAGAATCGCCCGGCATCGAACGACGGCATGATTCTTGATATCCCGGCGGATTGTTCGGCACGATTCGGCAAAGGTGCTGCAGCCTGGCTACGGAACGCCGCGGCCGCTGCGGCCTAGGAAGGGGACCTCGGATGAAAATGGTCGTGGCGATCATCAAGCCGTTCAAGCTGGAGGAGGTGCGCGAAGCGCTGACCAGCTTGGGCGTGCAGGGCCTGACGGTGAGCGAGGTCAAAGGCTTCGGCCGGCAGAAGGGCCAGACCGAAATCTATCGCGGGGCGGAATACTCGGTGAGTTTCCTGCCGAAGGTGAAGATCGAGGTGGCGGTCACCGATGAAATGGTGAACCAGGTCATCGAGTCGATTCAGAAGTCGGCGTCCACCGGCCGCATCGGCGACGGCAAGATCTTCGTTCTCGATGTCCTGAAGGCCATGCGGATCCGCACCGGCGAGACCGACGCGGAAGCTTTGTAGGTTCGGCCGCGGGCTGTGCAAGGCGGGGGAGGATCTTCGATTAATTAGTGTCACTTTGGGCACTTAGCTGTATAATCTTCAATTCAGCTATGAAGCGCCGGGAGCCGCGTCAGCGCCGCCTGTCGCTCGTTGCTCGACATCCGGTGACACTCTGGCGGTCGCGTCCTTCCATGCTCAATCCGCGTTTCGAGGTCTCCAAGAGCCACGCCTTCCGCCGCTTGGGTGCGCTCTTGCAGGACGTCACGCCAAAGAGCAACCAAAAGCCGGTGCTGTTCTCGGTGGGCGAGCCGCAGAACCAGCCGCCGCCGCTCTTGGCCGAGACGCTCGCCCGCCACGCCGACCAATGGAACCGCTACCCGCCCCAGGGCGGCACGCCCGAGTTCAAGCAAGCCGCCGCCGGCTGGCTCAACCGCCGCTACGCCTTGCCCGCCGGCATGATCGAGCCCGAGCGCCACATCCTGCCGATGCCGGGCAGCCGCGAGCCCTTGTTCATGGCCGCCCTGATCGCGGTGGCGCCGGAGCGCCGCGGCAAGCGCCCGGTGGTGCTCATCCCCAATCCCGCCTATCACGTCTATGCCGGTGCGGCGGCGCTGGCGGGGGCCGATGCGGTGTTCCTGCCGGCGACCAAGGAGACCGGCTTCCTGCCGAACCTCGATCGGATCCCCGCCGAGGTTCTGGACCGCACCGCGCTTTTCTATCTCTGCACGCCTGCCAATCCCCAGGGTGTCGCCGCCGATCTCGCCTATCTGAAGCAAGCGATCCAGCTCGCCCGCACCCATGAATTCGTGCTGGTGGTGGATGAGTGCTACGCCGAGATCTATGACCGCACCCAGCCCGTCGGCATCTTGCAAGCGGCCGCCGCGCTCGGCGGCGACCTCAAGAACATCGCCGCCACCCATTCGCTCTCCAAGCGCTCGAGCGCGCCGGGCCTGCGCTCGGGATTCGTGGTGGCGCATCCGGACCTGATCAAGGGCTTCAGCGACATGATCGGCTATGCCGGCGCCGGCGTGCCGGTGCCGACCTTGGCCGCTTCGGTGGCGCTCTGGTCCGACGATGCCCATGTCGAGGCGAACCGCACGCTCTATCGCGCCAACTTCGATGCAGCCGAGAGGCTCTTCGCCGGCCGCCTCGGCTTCTACCGTCCCGATGGCGGCTTCTATCTCTGGCTCGATGTCGGCGACGGCGAGACGGCGGCAAAACGGCTCTGGGCGGAGGCGGCGATCCGCACGCTTCCCGGCGGCTACATGGGACCGATCGAGTCGAACGGCACGCATCCGGGCAAGCCCTATATCCGCGTGGCGCTGGTCTACGACACGCCCATCACCGCGGCGGCGCTCGCCCGCATGGCGGAGGTTCTGTAAGGATGGCCGCCAACGCCATCAAGCGATCGGGCTTCCTGCCGGACGGCGCCGACTCGTTCCTGCGCGGCCGCGCCCAGGAGCTGGCCGGGCTGGCGCTGGTCGGCCTGACCGGGTTCCTCGCCGGCGCGCTCATCGGCTATCAGCCGGGCGACCGCTCCTGGAACGTCGCCGCCGACGGGCCGGTCGCCAATCCCCTGGGGCGCATCGGCGCCATCATTGCCGATGTGCTGCTGCAAAGCCTCGGTCTCGCCGCCATCTTGCCGGTGGTGGTGGCGCTTGCCTGGGGCGTGCGCCTCATGGTCCATCGGCCGGTCGGCCGCGCGAGCCTGCGCCTGACCGCGCTGCCGATCGCCATCCTCGCCGCCGCCGCTTCCTTGAGCCCGCTGCCGGCGCCACCGCTCTGGATGGCGCCCGTCGGCCTCGGCGGTGCCGCGGGCCAGCTCATCCATGCCAACCTCGTGGGCTGGGTCCCGCCGATCGCGGGGATCGCTGCCCAGAGCCTCTTGTCCCTGATCGGCGCCGGTGTGGCCACCTTGGCGCTCGCCGTCGCTTTCGGCTTCTCGATCAAGGAGTGGATCGAGGTCGCCTGCGCCACGCTCGAGGCGATCCTCGTCACCAGCCGCTTTGCCGTTCGCGCCGGCGTGGTCGGCGGCCGCTTTGGCAGCCGCGCGGCGCGGCGCGGCTACGACATGGCCGCCGGCATCGCGCAGTTGAAGCGCGTCGAGCCGCGCTTGGTGATACGCGGCGATCGCAAGGCCGCCGATGAGGACGAGGACGACGCGCTGCTGCTCGACACCCCGCTCGCAAGCCCGCCCCGCGCGGTGCTGCGCGAAAGTCTGGTGGCGCCCAAGGCCGACCGGCCGGCTCCCGGACGCAAGGCCCAGCAAGCGCAGCGGCAGCCAGCCTTGGCGCTGGAGAGTGCGGGCGAATACAGCCTGCCGCCGATCACGCTGCTCAGCGTGCCCAAGGCGATCGCCGGCACGCAGCTCGACGACGCCGCCCTCCAGCAGAATGCCCGCCTGCTCGAATCCGTGCTGCAGGATTTCGGCGTCAAGGGCGAGATCGTCAAAGTACGCCCGGGGCCGGTGGTGACGCTCTATGAGCTGGAGCCGGCGCCCGGCATCAAATCCTCCCGCGTAATCGGGCTCGCCGACGACATCGCCCGCTCGATGAGCGCCATTGCCGTAAGGGTCGCGGTCATACCCGGGCGCAACGTCATCGGCATCGAGCTGCCGAACGCGCGCCGCGAGACGGTGTATCTGCGCGAGCTCCTGGCCTCGGAAGCCTATGAGCGCAATCCGGCCAAGCTCGCCCTCATCCTCGGCAAGGATATCGGCGGGGCGCCGGTCATCGTCGATCTGGCGCGCATGCCGCATCTCCTGATCGCCGGCACCACCGGCTCGGGCAAGTCGGTCGCCATCAACACCATGATCCTCTCGCTTCTCTACCGCATGCCGCCGGAGAAGTGCCGCTTCATCATGGTCGATCCGAAGATGCTGGAGCTCTCCGTCTATGACGGCATTCCGCATCTCCTGGCGCCGGTGGTGACCGAGCCGAAGAAGGCGATCGTGGCGCTCAAATGGACCGTGCGCGAGATGGAGAACCGCTACCGCTCGATGTCGAAGCTGGGGGTGCGCAACATCGAGGGCTACAACGCCAGGCTCGAGGAAGCGCGCGCCAAGGGCGAGGTGTTGAAGCGCCGGGTGCAGACCGGCTTCGACGGCGACACCGGCAAGCCGGTGTTCGAGGACGAGCCCCTCGACCTGACCGATCTTCCCTACATTGTCGTGGTGGTCGACGAGATGGCCGATCTGATGCTGGTCGCCGGCAAGGACATCGAATGGGCGATCCAACGCCTGGCGCAGATGGCGCGGGCCGCCGGCATCCATCTCCTGATGGCGACGCAACGCCCCTCGGTCGACGTCATCACCGGCACCATCAAGGCCAACTTCCCCACCCGCATCAGCTTCCAGGTGACCTCGAAGATCGACAGCCGCACCATCCTGGGCGAGCAGGGTGCCGAACAGCTCCTGGGCCAGGGCGACATGCTCTACATGGCCGGCGGCGGCCGCATCACCCGGGTGCACGGCCCCTTCGTGACCGACGGCGAGGTCGAGGACGTGGTGCGCTTCCTCAAGGCTCAGGGCCAGCCCGACTATCTCGATGCGGTGACCGAGGATGAGGAGCCCGAGCTCGATCCCGCGGGGATGGGCGAGGGCGGCTCCGGCGATGACCTCTACGACCAGGCGGTGGCGATCGTGACCCGCGAGAAGAAAGCCTCCACCAGCTTCATCCAGCGCCACCTGCAGATCGGCTACAACCGCGCCGCCCGCATCATCGAGCGCATGGAGGCGGACGGCGTGATCAGCACCGCCAACCATGTCGGCAAGCGCGAGGTCCTCGCCCGCTCGGCCGACGACGCGGCGTAGCTCTCGAATGCCCCCACCCCAGCCCTCCCCCACGCTTACGCGCGGGGGAGGGAGTAGGAAGCGCACTTCTTACCCCCTCCCTCGCCGCCAGGCGGGGGAGGGCCGGGGTGGGGGCACCTCGGCCTTGCGCCTCGCCGCGAGGAGCGCCATCTACACCCCGTCATGCGGATGCCAATCCTTGCCGCGGCGGCCCTCGCCCTCGGGCTCGCCCTCCTCCCCGCCCCGGATCTCGCCGCCAAGCCGCCGGAGCCGGCGCCGCTCAACGATCGCGACCGCGCCGATCTCTCGCGCATCGAGGGCTATCTCAATGGCGTGCGCACCATGGTCTCGCCCTTCATGCAGACGGCGAGCGACGGATCGGTTGCCAGCGGCACGCTGTTTTTGCAGCGGCCGGGCAAGCTGCGCATCGAATACGATCCGCCCACGCCGGTGCTCATCGTCAGCGCCTCGGGCCAGCTTGTCTATTACGACAAGACCCTGCAGCAGGTGACCTATGTGCCGACCAGCTCCACCCCGGCCGGCGTCTTGGTCCAGGAGCCGGTTCAGCTCTCGGGCGAGGTCACGGTAACGCGCCTGCAGCACGGCCCCGGCGTCATCCGGGTGACCTTGGCGCGCACCGCTGAGCCGGAGGCCGGGCGCGTCACCCTCATCTTCTCCGACCAACCCTTGCAGCTGAAGCAATGGACCGTGGTCGACGGCCAGGGCATCGAGACCCAGGTGGCGCTGTTGGATCCGGTCCTGGGCGGCCCGATCGATCCCAAGCGCTTCGAATTCACCGACCCCCGGACGCGCAGTTCGGGCGCCCGTTAGCCGCCGCTCCGCCTCCGCCGACGCACGGGTTCTTGTAGCGTCGAGGCGTCGCCGCGCTTGCCGATCGGCCCTGCCTCGCGGTATTTCATAGGGATCTTAGAACCCTAGCGGATGGCGTCATGACGCCGTTGATCGGCATTCCCGCCTGCGCCCGCATCAAGACCCCCGGGCCGATTCACCATGTCGGCGAGAAATACATCAACGCCGTGGTCAACGGCGCCGAGGGCTTGCCGGTGCTGATCCCAGCACTCGGCGGCAACGTCGACCTGGATGAGCTCGTTGCCCGCCTCGATGGCCTCTTGTTGACCGGCAGTCCTTCCAATGTCGAGCCGCACCACTATGGCGGCCCGGCGTCGCGCGAAGGCACCGAGCACGATCCCAAGCGCGATGCCACCACGCTGCCGCTGATCCGCAAGGCGGTGGCCGCGGGTCTGCCTTTGTTGGCGATTTGCCGCGGCATCCAGGAGCTGAATGTCGCCTTCGGCGGCAGCCTGCACCAGCTCGTGCACGAGGTCGACGGCAAGCGCGACCATCGCTCCGACAAGTCGAAGGCGATCGACCGGCGCTACGACCCGGCGCATCCGTTGCATCTGACGCCAGGCGGCATGCTCGCCCGTCTCTACGGCGCCGAGGAGGTGATGGTGAACTCGCTCCATGCCCAGGGCATCGACCGGCTCGGCGCCGGGCTCATGGTGGAGGGGACCGCCCCCGACGGCCTCATCGAAGCGGTCAGCGTCATCGGCGCCCGCGCCTTCGCCTTGGGCGTGCAATGGCATCCCGAGCATCCGAGCCTGGAAAGTCCGGTCTCCAAGCCATTGTTCCAGGCCTTCGCGCGGGCCTGCCGCGAGCGCGCCGAAGCGCGGGCTCGGGCCCGCGCGGCTTAGCCGTCGCGGCCCATCAAGTTCTCGCGTCGCGTCCTATAGTGCAGGCTGCAGGCGCCGGCGCGCCGGTTGCACCGGGATCTTCAAAGCATGGCGGTCACCGTCACCATCAGGCAATGGCCCGAGCCCATTGCCGCCGAGCCGGATCGGACCATCCTGGAGGCAGCGCTCGCGGCGGGCGTGCCCTATCCCCATGGCTGCCGGTCCGGCACCTGCGGGGCGTGCAAGTCGCTTCTCGTTGCCGGCGAGGTGATCTTGTCGCCTTATTCCAAGTTCGCCTTGAGCGAGGCCGAGCGCCGGCGTGGGCTGATCCTGGCTTGCCGGGCGCGGGCCGCCGCGCCGGTCGAGGTCGCATGGCTCGAGCCTCCGGATGAGGTGCTGCATCCCGTTCGCCTCCTCGGCTGCCGGGTCGTGGATCTCGCCGACCTCACCCATGACATCAAGCGCGTCACGCTCGCCATCGAGACCGGTCGCCCCTTCACCTTCGCCGCCGGTCAATATGCGAGCCTGACCTTCCCGGGACAGGCACCCCGCGACTATTCGATGGCGAATCGCCCGAGCGAGGCACGGCTCGACTTCCACATCAGGCGCATGGTGGGCGGGGCCGCCAGCCGCTTCGTCACCTCGGCCTTGCAGATGGGTGACGGGGTCGGCCTCGAAGGTCCCTTCGGCCAGTGCTATCTCCGCGAGGCGCATCGGGGCCCGATCCTGGCGCTCGCCGGCGGCTCCGGCCTGGCACCGATCAAATCGATCGTGGAAACCGCGCTGGCCCACGGGCAATCCCAGCCGATTCATCTCTATTTCGGCGTTCGCAGCGAGCGCGACCTCTATCTGGAGGAGCATTTTCGAAGGCTCGCCCGCGACTTCCCGAATCTCACGGTCCATCCCGTGCTCTCCGAGCCCGAGCCAGGCACCTTGCGTCGCACCGGCATGCTGCACCAGGCGGTGGCGGCGGACTTCGCCGATCTCGCCGGGGCCAAGGCCTATGTCGCCGGGCCGCCGGTGATGGTGGAGGCGGTCGCCCCGGTCTTGCTCGAGCGCGGCCTCAGAAGCGAGGATCTCCACGCCGATCCGTTCACCACCGAGGCGGATAAAGCCATGGGCGGCCGGGCGGTGGCGGCGGCACCTTGAGCAGCGCCGCCCTTTGATGGAAGATCTCCGGCGATCCGAATGAAGACCATTCCCCTGAACCAGCCGCCGCCACCGCCGCCCGGGCCCGAGGCGGCGCTGGCCGCGATCGATCGCTTTCGCCAGCTCATCTCCAACGGCTCGTGGTTCGCGGCCGTGGGCGCCCGCCTGACCGCGGCCGAGCTTGGCGAAGCCGCCTCCTATCTGGCCGCCCTCGCCGTCGGCCGCTGGACGATCAATCCTGTCGCCGACTGGGCAGAGGCCAAGGCCCTGGCGAAGGGGGCGAGCTGGGATCCGTCCTGGCAGGATGCGGAACGGGAGCTGCACGAACGACTCTTCGCCCAGGCGCGCCGGCTGATCGTCGGGGTGGCGCTCATCGACGCTCTGGACCGGGTGACGGAAGCGGCCTCCGATGCCGTCAACGGCGCCGCCGCCCTGGTATCGGCGCGGTCGGGTGCCGCCGATCCGGCGCTGCTGCGCGTGGCCACGACGGCTGCCACGCAAGCTTGCTATCAAGCAGCCCTGGCGCTGGCGACCGGCGGCAATGCCGACCATCCCTTCTCGACCAAGCATCGTCTGTTCGCCGCCGGGCGTTGGCCGCTCGGCGTCATCCACGGGCAATTCCACGTTTTCTAGAAGCGCGCCCGATTCCAAAAGCGCCCCCTATTCCAAAAACGACGGAGCACCCTCGACCATGACTGCCTCGAAAATCCGCGCCGAGCCTCTCTATGCCATCCCGATCTGGGCCATCCCGACGGTGCCGGTCGCGGGCGAGGCGGTCCTTTTCCCGGTGCGCCGCATCTACTGCGTGGGACGCAACTACGCCGCGCACGCCCGCGAGATGGGGGCCGATCCCACCCGCGAGGATCCGTTCTTCTTCGCCAAACCGGCGGATGCGATCGTCGCCGACGGCGCCACCATTCCATTTCCGCCGGCGACGAAGAATCTGCACCACGAATTCGAGCTGGTGGTGGCGCTCAAAGCCGGCGGCGCCAAGGTCCCGGTCGCAACCGCCCTCGACCTCGTCTACGGCTATGCGGCCGGTCTCGACATGACCAGGCGCGATCTGCAGAACGCCGCCAAGGCGACCGGCAAGCCCTGGGACATGGGCAAGGGCTTCGACCGATCGGCACCCTGCTCGGCGATCGTGCCGGCAAAGCGCATCGGCCATCCGAGCCGCGGCAAGATCCAGCTCAAGGTCAATGGCACGGTCAAGCAGGAAGGCGCCCTCGGCGATCTCATCTGGAACGTGGCCGAGACCATCGCCTTCCTCTCCGGCCTGGTGGAGCTCGCCGCCGGCGATCTCATCTATACCGGCACGCCCGAAGGCGTGGGCCCGGTCCAGCCCGGCGACCTCCTCGAAGGCCACATCGAAGGTGTCGCCGATCTTTCCATCCGCTACGCCAAATGAGCTTCAGGATCACCACCTGGAACGTCAACTCGGTCAGGCTTCGCATCGATCTGGTGAAGCGGATCCTCACGGAGCTGAAGCCCGATCTCCTTTGCCTGCAGGAGATCAAGGTCGACACGCCCTTGTTTCCGGCCGAGCCCTTGGCCGAGATCGGCTACGCCCACCAGGCGGTCTCCGGCATGAAGGGCTACAACGGTGTCGCCATCCTCGCCCGCAAGCCCTTCGCCGGCAAGGATACCCTCGACTGGTGCGACAAGACCGACAGCCGGCATATCTGGTGCGCGCTCGCCAACGGCATCGAGGTGCACAATATCTACGTCCCTTCCGGGGGCGACGTGCCCGATCCCGAAGAGAACGACAAGTTCGCCCACAAGCTCCGCTTCCTGGATGAGGTCACAAGCTGGTTCGGCGGCGCCCGCAAGCCCTCGAAGCCGATGATCCTGGTGGGCGATCTCAACATCGCTCCCTTGGAGCATGATGTGTGGTCGCATAAGCAGCTCCTGGACGTGGTCTCGCACACGCCGATCGAGGTGGAGAAGCTGACGGCCATGCAGCGCGGCCTCGGCTGGGTCGATGCGGTGCGCCACTTCGTGCCGGCGAGCGAGAAGCTCTACACCTGGTGGAGCTACCGGGCCCATGATTGGCAGGTCTCCAACCGCGGCCGGCGCTTGGACCATGTCTGGGTGACCAAGCCCTTGGCGAAATCGCTGGAGCGGGCCGAGGTGCTCGCCCGCGCGCGGGGCTGGGAGAAAGCCTCCGACCACGTGCCGGTCACCGTCGAACTGGATCTTTAGTTCCGCCGACGTCGCCCCCACCCCGGCCCTCCCCCAGCCGAGCTGGGGGAGGGTGATAGAGGCGAGTCTTTAGACTCCCTCCCCCATGCGTAGCGTGGGGGAGGGTCGGGGTGGGGGCATGCCCGGCCCGCGTGTCACGGGGGAGGGCCCGTCATGTATTCGCGACATGAGCTTGCCGACGATTTTCGCCGATTGGGTGTCGCCCCGGGCGACACCGTCATGTTGCACGCCTCGGTGCGCAGGGTTGGCGCGGTCGCCGGCGGACCGGATCAGATTCACCTGGCGCTCAAGGATGCGCTGACCGCCGACGGCTTGCGCGAGCGAGCGGTCTAGAGCCACATCCGTTATGACAGCACGAAATCGTATCGGCCGATCTTGCCTTCGCCCGAGTCGCCGATCTTCATCAGCAGCTTTTCGTTGAAGATCGGATCGCGGCGATTCTGCGGCTCGCCCGGGAAATACAGCTGGGTCGTCAGCACGCGGCCGCCGGGCCTCTGCACCTTCACATGGTAGTGCCGGGTGCGGCCGGGATAGAGGGCCGGCACGATCGTCTCGAACCACCAGCGCCCGCTGTCGTCGGTCAGCTGATAACCCCGCAACCTGAATCCGGTGTTGTCGTAGGCGCCGCTCTCGTCGGCATGCCAAAGCTGAATGAGCGCCTTCGCAACCGGCCGGCAAGCGGCGTCGACGACGAAACCGGCGACCGCAATCCTCTCGCCCCGAGGCGCGTCGGCGGCGAGGTCGCGCTTCAGCGGGGCATTGGGCTTGAAGTAGGGGCCCTCGGTTTGAGCAAGCGTAACCGGAGCATGGTCGATGCATTCCGGCGTGAGCTCCAGGGGAGGTGCGGCCTGAGCGGCGGCGCGATGGAGCGCCAACGGCGCAAGGCCGGATCCAGCGAGGAAGGCCGCTAGGAAACTGCGGCGTGTCGGCACCATCGGTCTGCTCCTTCGAATGTGCAAGAGAGGCCGCCGCAGCATGCGAAGGCCTCTGCCCATATAGATGGGGGTATCGGGTGTAACCGACCAATTCACGTCCGATCACGGGAAACCCTGCGCCGGGATTTGGGGAGAGGGAGGCGAGAAAGCGGCCGGATCAAGGTTCAAGCCGAAGCTTTGGATGCCCGCGACTCTATTCCACCGGATAGTCGTAGCGGATGAAGCCGTTGAAGCGTGCCAGCGTGTCGTAAAGGGCGCGGGCCCGCGCGTTGTCTTGCCTGGTCTGCCAGTAGAACCGGGGGGCGCCCCGCTGGCGGGCCGCTTCCGCCACCCGTTCGATCAGCGCGCGGGCCACACCCCGGCCGCGCGCCCTCTCGTCGACGAACAGATCCTGCAGATAGCAGATGTCGTCCATCCAGACATGAGCGTGGAAGAGATAGTGCGCGATTCCGACCAGTGCCCCATCGAGATGCGCGCCGACTCCGTAAATGCCGTCGCCGCGGAGCAAACGCTGCCACGTCGCCTCATAGCGGGATGGAGGCAGCTCGGTCTCGTAGAAGGTCTTGTAGCCGCGCGCGAGATCCTCCCAACGTGCGCGGTCCGCCGGTGCCAGCGGAGTGATCGCGATGGCGGCCCGGCCTAGCGCAGGAGCAGCACCGCCCACGGACTCAGTCGGCGGCATAGTTCGCCAGCAGGTCGTCGACGGCATCAGCGGTGGTGAACGCCTTCAGATAATCCGGCAGCGGCGTCGCGGGCTTCAATCTGGGATCGGCGATGGCCTGGCCGGCAACGGTCGTGAGCGGCACCACGCCGGCCCAGACGGGCAGCGCATAGTCCGGCTCGTCGTCCACCGGCGGGCCGGTGCGCACCTTGGCGACGGCGTCTTCGATGGTCATCGCCATCACCGTTGTCGCCTTCAACTCCTGCGCGTTGGGCGGGCGGATCTCTGCCCAGCGCCCGGGTGCCACCCGCTCGACGAAGGCTTCGAGCGCCTTCAGCTTGGCGGCGCCATCTTCGAGCTTATGCGCGGTGCCGAAGGCCAGCACCGAGCGATAGTTGATGGAATGGTGGAAGCCGGAGCGGGCCATGACCAGCCCATCGACGTGGGTCACGGTCAGGCACACCTTGAGGCCCACCGATTGCGCGCGCAGCATGCGGCTCGCCGAGGAGCCGTGCCAGTACAGCGCCTCACCCTCGCGCCAGAACGAGGTCGGCGTCACATAGGGTTGTCCGTCGATGACGTAGCCGACATGGGCGATGAAGGCGGCATCGAGCACGGCGTGCACGGTCTGGCGATCGTAGTGCGCCCGCTTCGGCAGGCGCTTGATGCGCGAGCGCGGGGTCGGCGTGTAGGCGTCCATGGCTGCTCCTCGATCTCCCTTGCAAGGCCGACCATCGCCCATAAAGTGGTTGGAAAGTAAGGTCCAGATTTGCTTGAATGATAGTACCAGTTTGGAGACCAAGGTGACCGCCACCCCACGCACCGACCGCTCGGCTCGCCAGCCCCTCCTATCGCTGTCCCTCGACCCCGAGGGTCCGCTGCCGCTGCATCGCCAACTCTATCAGCAGCTCCGGGAGGCGATCCTGGGGCGCCGCTTGACCTCAGGCATGCGGTTGCCGTCGAGCCGGCTCTTGACCCAAGAGCTCGGCATCTCCCGCAACACCGTGCTCGCCGCCTTGGATCAGCTGACCGCCGAGGGCTACCTCGCACCCCGGCGGGGCTCGGGCAGCTTCGTGGCCGCACTCGCCCCGGAGCCGGCTCTGCCGGCGCGGCAGCCGACGCCGCGGCCTGAGAAGGCCGCGACGCTGAAACCGTCAGGGCGCAGCCGACAGCTCGCCGTTTCCGCCCCGCAACGCCTCGTCACCGGCGGCGCCTTTACACCGGGGTTGGCCGATCATCGCGAGTTTCCCTTTGCCCTGTGGTCGCGGCTGTTGGCGAAATCCTGGCGGGATCCCCCGGCGGCTTTGGTCGGGCCCGGCGAGGCGCAAGGGCATCAGGGCTTGCGCCGCGCGATCGCCCGCTATCTAGGGGCGATGCGCGGCGTCGTCTGCGCGCCGGAGCAGGTGTTCATCGTCAACGGCGCCCGCCAGGCGGTGGATCTGGCGGCGCATGCGCTGATCGACCACGGCGACATCGCCTGCGTGGAGGAGCCGGGATGGCCGGGGCTGCGCGGTACCTTGGCGGCGAACGGCGCGCTTCTCGTCCCGGTGCCGGTCGACGAGTTCGGCATGACGGTGGCGAGCGGGCTTCGAGTCCGCCTCATCGCGGTCGCCCCCTCGCACCAATATCCCTTGGGCGTCACCATGAGCTTGGCGCGCCGCCTCGAGCTCATCCAATGGGCGAAGCGGAGCGACGCTTGGATCCTCGAGGACGACTACGATAGCGAGTTCCGCTATGGCGGCCGACCGCTCGCCGCCCTCCAGGGCCTCGATGAGGAAGGCCGCGTCGTCTATGTCGGTACCTTCTCCAAGGTGCTGTTCGCCTCGCTGCGCCTGGCTTATCTGGTGGTGCCGCCGGAGCTCGTCGACATCGTGGCGAGGGTCCGCCCCAGCCTCGATGACTATCCCTCCGCGATCGCCCAGCCGGCGCTGGCGGAGTTCATCGACGCCGGGCATTTCGTCGCCCACATCCGGCGCATGCGCCGGCGCTATCAGGCGCGCCAGGAAATTCTGCTGGATGCGGCCGGGCGGCATCTTTCCGGTCTTCTCGACATCGAGCCATGCGCAGCGGGCATGCATCTGGTGGCCCGGCTCGGCCGGGCCCTCGCCGGCCGCCAGGATGACCGCACTCTCTCAGGGCTCGCCGCCGCTTCGGGCATCACCGCACCGGCGCTCTCCAGCTACTTCCACGGGCCGGTCGGCGCCCAAGGCCTGCTCCTCGGCTACGCGCCGGTGGCCGAGGACGAGATCGAGCCTGCGGTCAGACGGCTGGCGCAAGCGCTCGGCGCTGCTCGCCAAGGGTGATAATTTCTGCGCACCGGGAAATCGCTGTCCGCGAGGCTGCTGTCGGGGAGGGCACGAGGCGATTGGTTCAAATCAAATACCCGACGAACGATCGGACGCTGTCGGCCGAGCGGGTTGGGTGTATGATGCATAAGCAAGGTCCAAGAGGTCCCTGATGAGATACCGGATCGCTCTTCGCCATTCAGAAGAAGGTTACAGCGTTTCCGTGCCCGGGCTGCCCGGCTGCTGGTCTCAGGGGGCAACCGAGCCGGAGGCCCTCGAGAATATTCGCGACGCGATTCGGGACTACCTGGCGGTCGTCGAGCAGCAGCTAAAGGGCGAGGACATCCGCGAGATCGAGGTCGCTCCCTAAGCTTGCCCAAGATCGCCGGCGTCAATCATCTCGAGGCGGTCCGCGCCCGGGAGAAGGCTGGTTTCCGGATCGCCCGTCAGGGCAAGCATATCGTCATGACCAACGGGGTCCGGATCGTGACGATCCCGCGCCACAATCCGGTCAACGCTTTCACCATGGGCGGCATCGTCCGCGACGCCGGGCTCACAGTCGAGGAGCTTCGCACGCTGCTTTAGCGTGGCGCACGCCTCCGCCGCATTCCCACGCGCAAAGCGGCGTGAGCGGACGCCCGGCGCCTAGGCCTCGGGCTTCAGCGCTGTCACCTCGATCTCGACCCTCATCTCCGGGAAGGTCAAGGGCGTGCAGATGGTGGTGTTCGCCGGCCGGGTCTTGTCGAAGTGCCGCTTCATCACCCTGGACACGGTCATGACGTCGGCGGGATCGGGCACATAGACCCTGACCCGGACCACGTCCTCCAGGCTGGAGCCGGCCTTCGCCAAGGCCTCGCGGATATTGGCGATCGCCTGTTCGCTCTGCGCTTCCGCACCGTCGGCGAAGGCTCCGGTCTTGAAGTCGGCGCCGACGGTGCCGCTGACGAAGACGAAGCGGCCATCGACGACGGCGCGGGCATAACCCGCCAGCTCCTCATATTTGGAGCCGGAATAGATCCATTGCCGCGCCATCGCCGTCGCCGGGACCCTCGCCCCCGCCGCTCAGCCGTCCACCTGCTTGATCAAGGCCGCCATCTCCTCGGCGGAGAAGGTATGGTCGATGCCGAGCTCCTCACCCTTGATGTTCCACACCAGGCCGAGCCCGCTCACATCGCCATTGGCGTCGAACTCCAATGGGCCGGTGGCGCCGCTGTAGCGGATCGGCTTGCCCTCTTTGATGAGCTGGATCGCCTTCTTGTACTCATCCGGCCCGGTGCCGACGACGGTGCCGGATGCGTTTTGAATCTTGCGCACCGCATCGCGGATCGCCGGCCCGGAGAGATCGGGCGCCATGTTCATGGCGAGCGCCATCACCACGATGGCGTCGTACTGGTTCGGCAGGCCCGGACCGTCGGCGCTGCGATTGAAGGCGGCCTGGTAGGCCTTGCGGAACGACTCCACCTGCGGGGTGTTGGCCGGCGCGAAATCCGTGCCGAACGCCTTCTGCAGGAACTTGGCGCCGACCGCCTTCACATATTCAGGTGCGCGCGCGGAGTTGATGAGGATGATGTTCTGGTGCCCGCCCAAGGACAGCCATTCCCGCGTGATGGTGGCCGCATCCTGGGGGAAGGCGACGAAGAACGCCGCGTCCGGCTTCTCGGCCAAGGCGAGGTTCACCTCCGGCCGGTAGGAGGGCTGGTTGTCGTTGAACGGGATCGCCTTCGTTACCTCGCCGCCGAGCTTCTTGAACGCGGCCGAGAAGTCCTTGACCAAGCCGGTGCCGAAATCGGTGTTGACGTAGATGATGGTGACCTTCTTGTAGCCGCGGTCGGCCGCCGCCTTGGCCGTGGTGTAGGCCTGCATCTTCACGGTCGGGAAGGTGCGGAAGAAGAAGCCGCCGGTCTTACCTTCCTGGGACAAGGTGGTGAAGGTGGTCGCGGTCGAGCAGCAGCTGATCATCGGAATCTTCGAGGGTGCCGCCACCGCGTTCAGGATCGGCAAGCTGACGCCGCTGGAGACCGTGCCCGACAGCACCGGCACATGCTCGACCTCGACCAGATATTTGGCCGCGTCGACGCCAACCGTCGGCTGACCCTGGTCGTCGCGCAGAATGAACTGCACCGGGCAGCCCTTGACGCCGCCGCCCTGATTGACGTGGTCGATGGCGAGTTGGGCGCTGTCGGCGATGTTCTTGCCGACTGGTCCCATCGAGCCGGTCAAGGGCAGGACGCCGCCGAATTTGACCGGACAGGAGACCTGGCCTTGGGCCTGGGCTTGGCCGAAGGAGGACGCCGCGATGAGCAGGGCGCCGATGGCAACGACTAGGATTCGTTTCATGGTTTTGTCTCCCGTCCGATGCTTGACCGCCAAGAGCCTACAACGGTTGCCGGACGAGATCACCCGACATGACGGGAGACCGCCGAGGTCTCGCCGATGAGCCCGCGCGGCTTGTAGAGGAGCGCCAGCACCAGGACGAGCCCGATCAGGATGCTTTGCACCGCCCCGCCCTGCGCCTGATAGGCGACGGGAATGAGCTTGGAGATCAAGGTGCCGCTCGCCGTCCAGATGCCCCAGACGATGAAGGCGCCCAGGAGTGCGCCCTTGTTGTTGCCGCTGCCGCCGACGATCAGCATCGCCCAGATCTGGAAGGTGATGATGGGCGTGAAATCGAACGGGCTGACGAAGCCGATGAAGCTCACATAGAGCGCGCCGGCGAGGCCCATGAGGGTGGCGCCCAACACGAAGGCCTGCATGCGGAAGCGCTGCGCGCTCTTGCCCAAGGCGATGGCGGCCTCCTCGTCTTCGCGGATGGCCTTCAAGACGCGACCCCAGGGCGAGCGGACGATGCGCTCGAGCGCCCAATAGATGAGCGCCGTCACCGCCGCCATCAGTGCCAGATAGAAGAGGTTGTAGGCGAAGGGTGTGGCGAACAGGCTGGAGAAGGGCCGTGGAATCGAGGTCAGGCCCTGGCTGCCGCCGGTCAGGCCCTCCCAGTTGAGCGCCACCAGCTGGATGCTGACGGCGATGCCGAAGGTGGCGACGGCCAGATAGTCGCCGCGGAGCTTGATGGTGGCGAGCCCGACGAGGAGGGCGGCCAAGGCCGAGAGCGCCAAGGCACCGGCGATGCCGACGATCCAGGGCAACCCCAGATTGCCGATGAGCTCCGGCCGGGAGGGTGCGGTCAGAATGGCGAAGGTGTAGGCACCGATGGCGTAGAAGCCGACGATGCCGGCGTTGAAGAGGCCGGTGTTGCCCCATTGCAGGTTGAGGCCGATCGTGGCGATGCCGAGCACCAGCACGACGACCGCGAAGAAGGTCAGATAGGCGATGATGCCGATCATGGCGCGCTCGCTCTTGCCGCCTTCACCCCAAACAGGCCCTGGGGCCGGAGGTAGAGGATGAGGATCAGCAGCAGAAACGGCACCGCCGATTTGTAGCTGGACGGGATGACGAGGACGGAGAGGTTTTCGGCGAGCCCGATGATGAGACCGCCCATGACCGCGCCGATGAGGCTGCCATGGCCGCCCAGGATGGCGGCGGTGAAGATGGCGAGCAGCAGATTGAAGCCCATCTCCGGCCTGAGCTGCACCGTCAGGCCCGAGAAGATTCCCGCCGCCGCCGCCAGCATGCCGGAGAGGAACCAGGTCCAGCGCACCATGGCCCGGACATCGACGCCGCAGACCCGCGCCAGGCTCGGACTCTCCGCCATGGCGCGAAGCGCCATGCCGAGGCGGCTGAACTTGAGCACGAGATGGAGGCCCAGCACGGTCCCCAGCGTGAAGAGGAGCACGAAGATCTGATCGGGCAGGAGCCGCACATCGGGCAGCACCTCGACGGCGAATTGCAGCTCGCTCGTGTAGTAATGCGCATCCGGCCCCCAGACCAGCAGCACCAGGTTGCGCAAGACCAGCGCCGTGCCGAAGCTGGCGAACACCATGGTGAGCGCATGGGCGCGGCGTTGGCGCAAAGGCCGGAAGACGAGCCGGTCGACCACGAGGGCGACAAGGCCGGTGCCGAGTCCGGCAACGAAGAGGGCCGCCAGGAACTGCCAGCCGAAGGAGAGCGGATCGATGGCGGCCCCGGCGGTGGCGAAACCGACGACGCTCAAGGCGAGATAGGCGCCTGCAGTCAACAGCTCCGCGTGGGAGAAATTGGCGAAGCGGAGAATTTGCAGGCTGAGCGACACGCCGATGGCGCCCAGCGACAGAACCGCACCGGTGAGGACGCCGTCGGCGATGGCTTGGCCGATCATTGCCGTCGCGCCCCGCCCAGAAACGCCTGGCCCATCGTCGGATCCGCGAGGAGGGCGCTCGCCGCCCCGGACATGCGGTTGCGGCCTTCGGTCAGCACATAGCCGCGATCGGACATGCGCAGTGCCGCCTTGGCATTCTGCTCGACCATGAGCACGGCGACGCCGCCGGACGCGAGACGGCGCAAGGTCTGGAACACCTCGCCCACGGCCCGGGGCGACAGGCTCGCGGTCGGCTCGTCCAGCATCAGGAGCTTGGGTTCGGTCATCAAGGCCCGCGCGATCGCCAAGGTCTGGCGCTCGCCGCCGGACAGCGTGCCGCCGAGGGAGGCGCGCCGTTTCGCCAGCATCGGAAACCGTTCGAAGCTGCGCTCGAGGCGCTCTTTCAGGAGCCGATCGGTCAGCGTGTGTCCGCCGACCTTCAGGTTCTCCTGGATGGTGAGCGAGACGAACACGTTTCCCGTCTGCGGGACGAAGCCGATGCCGAGCCCGGCCATGGCTTCGGCCGAGAGGCCGGCGCACTCTTTCTTCCCATAGACGACGCTTCCCGCCTCCATCGCGATCAATCCGGCCAGCGCCTTCAACAGGGTCGACTTGCCGGCACCGTTCGGGCCGATGATGGTCACGATCTCGCCGGTCGCGATCTCGAGGGAGACGTCATGGATGATCGGCATGCCCGGCACATAGCCGGCCCTGACGTTCTCCGCCGTCAGCAGTCCCCGGCTCATGGCGCGACGTCGCCCAGATAGGCGTCGAGGACCCGCTGGTCCAGGCGTGCTCCTTCGGCATCGCCCTCATAGATGACGCGTCCTTCGGCCATGACCACGATCGGCCGACAGAGGCTCATCACCACGTCCATGTTGTGCTCGATGATGAGAAACGTCGTGCCCAGCCGGTTGAGCTGGACGATCTTCTCCAAGAGGGATTCCAGCAGCACCGGATTGACCCCCGCCGCCGGCTCGTCGAGGAGGATCAGCCTCGGCTCGGTTATCAGGATGCGCGCCAGCTCAAGAAGCTTCTGCTGACCGCCCGAGAGCTGGCCGGCGCGCTCCGTCGCCTTCTCGGCCAAGCCGGTGAATCCCAGGATCTCCATGGCCCGCTCGCGCAGGCGGGCTTCCTCGGAACGGACCTTGGCGAAGCTGAACCAATTCATCCAGAAGCGCTCGCCCGCCTGGGCGATCGGCGCCAGCATGACGTTCTCCAAGACCGTCATCTCGGGAAACGGCCGGGGGATCTGGAAGGTGCGGGCGAGGCCCGCCCGGAAGATGCGATCGGGCGGCTCGCCGTCGATGCGGCTTCCGTCGAACCAGATGGCGCCTGCCATGGGTGCCAGCGCGCCGGCGATGACGCTGAAGAGCGTGGTCTTGCCGGCACCGTTCGGGCCGATGAGACCGGTGATGGTGCCGGCTTCGACGGCGAAGCTGACGCCGTCATGCACACGCAAGGCGCCGAAGCTATGGACCAAGTCGGCAATCTGCAAGAGCGGCGCCCCCATGGGGGCATTTGATCAACTGAGCGGCGAGCGAGCAAGGTTCGTGGTGCTCGCGGACTCGAGCCGCGCCCAGACCTCGCGGACGAGCCGCTTGAGCTCGAGCGCCTCCTCCCAGCGGTCGGAGAGCTCCCGTCCATCGGCGCCGGTCATCGCGTATTCAGGCGGTCCAAGCTCGGCGAGGAAGATGAGCGTGTCGGCGCTGCCGGCGCGCCGGCGCCAGCGGGCGAAGCCCTCTTCCCACCAACCGAGAAACAGCTCCAGCCATTTCCGGTGCTGGGGGAAGCCGATGGGGACTTGGATCTGGTTGCGCGTGGCGATGCGTCCCTGGAAGGAGTCAGAGCGCTCGAGGATGCGGCTGACATAGCCATGGAGCTCCGCGCGCAAGGGCAGGGTCATCTCCCGGTCGACGACATAGTGCGACAAGTCGGCGGCCAGCCGCATCTCCGGCACCGCGTCCAAGAGCAGGAGGGTCGCATAGAGGTCGTTGGTGATCGAGGCGCGATGCGTCTCGAACTGGAGGGCCACACCTTCCGCCTTGGCCAGCGCCAGCCATTCCAGCACCACCGGGACCTGGCCCTCCAGCGACAAGGGCATGACTTGGCCGACGACGACGACGAAGGGCGCGCCCAAATCCTTGGCGAGATGGAGAGCGGGACGCAGATCCTCGATCGCGTTCGGGAACGCCGTCACCAACCCCTCGAGCCCGGTCCGGGCGAAGAGCGGCAATGTCGCCCGCGCGGATGCTAGATCGAGCGCGCCCAAGTCGAGCGCGATGCCGTCATAGCCGGCGTCCTTGACGCGCTGGAAGCGCTCCTCGACCGGGGTCTCCGGAACGCCGGGCCGGCGCAGCTCGGTCGCCCACAGGGATTGATAGACCTTCAGCTGGGGCAAGGGCAGGCGCGCTCGGATCCTCAGCCCCGCACTGCTTGCGAGATCGGCTGAGCCTGCGGGCCGGACTCGACGATCCAGGCCGCGTCATCGGGATAGTCGGCTTCGCTCCCGGCCCGCCAGAGTGCGGCCAGCACGGCACGCTGGAAGGCGAGATAGCCCATCCGATAGGGCTCGATGCCGTTCTCGGCGAAGATCTCCCGATCGAGCTGGGGCAGCTTGTTGAACGGCACGCCGGGGAAGGCGTGATGGGCGGTGTGGAACTGCATGTTCCAGCACAGCCAGCGCATGAGCGGGTTGGTGCGGGTCGAGCGGGTGTTCTTGAAGATATCGGGAAGGTGCGCCAGGCCCAGATGCTCGATGGTGTTCTGCATCTGGTGGACCGACTTGGCCAGCAGCATCGGCGCCAACCAATAGATGACCGCGGCCCAGCTCCCCGAGGCGATCGAGGCGATGGCGATCGCGCCGTAGAGGCCGGCATGCCAGCGGGCCTCGCGGATCACGTCGGCCTTGCGCGAGTCCGCGATATAGGGCTCGACCACCACGCCGGAGGCCAAGCGCGCGATCCGGGTCCAGCGCGTCCACCAATAGCTCGGACCCAGGAGCCAGATGAGATAGGAGCGGAAGGTGTAGGGCGGGCGAGCGAGCTCGCCGTCCCGCGCCCAGTCTTGCGTGTGCCGGTGATGGGCGAAGTGCTGGATCTGGTCGAAGTCGCGGGGAAAGAACACGAGAAAGCCGAACAGCCGGCCCAAGGCCTCATTCAGCCATTTGGTCCTGAACACGGTCCAATGGCTGAGCTCGTGCTGACCGGCATAGAGGAAGTTGATGAGGATGCCGTGGGCGAGGAAGAAAGGGATGGCCCAAAGCGTGCCGAGGCTGAGATAGAGCGCCGTGCCCGTCGCCAGGATGGCGCCGAGATGGCTTCCGGCCTGGAGGAGGCCGGCCAGGTCAGACTTGGCGCTGAGCCAGCGCAAGCGCTCGGGCTTGAGCAGATCCCGGCGAGCGAAGATCTCGTCCATGCGGCAATCCTACGGAATTTTTGCCGCTTGGCACGGCCTTTGTGCGGGTCCGTGCGGCGCCGGCCCGGCCGGCTCTAGCGCGCGACCGGGCTCTTTCACGATCATAGTGCGCATGGTCGATCCCATACTGACTCCGGCCATTAGGGGTAGTGGGTCAGTTTGGACTGGTGGCATAATTTGTGTCGGTCGGAACCACCAGCCATTCCCAAAGAAAGCCATTAGGCTTCCCCTGCTTTTCTGGAAGAGCCACTTTCAACATAAGCCACGAATCTCCAGTGCAACTGTTCCATTTGATCGCGGTTGCGGGAACGGCGCCTTGATTCGCATAGGCGACATGAAAGCAATCTCGGCCAGCGGCGCCTGTCTGTGCGATCGCTTGTTGCACGGCAACGCTGATTAATGTCGCTGCGATAGCTCCAGCCACTACGGACAATATCGGATTCATCGTCTCCTCCCCTAAGCGGCCCTTTGGGTAATCTCCCACTCATCGACTACGCACACGATATCCTCGATTGACCATAGAGTCTTGGTGACGCCAACGGCCATTGCCGGCGTGCAACGGATCGACTGATGGATGCGAACGAAGTTGTAGTACATGAAGTTGAGTGCGACGGCGTGCGCATGGTTCTCGACTTTCTTTGAGAACGCATTCGTCAGCCGCGTGAAGCGGCGCATGTGCATTCTCATCGTGAGATTGGCGTGCTCTGCATAGCTCGTGCTGATGTGCCTCGGATCGAGATTGCCGGTGCAGCATTGGGTCTCGGTGCCGATGATCTGCGGCGAGCTGGAGCGGCGCTGGCCCTCGTCGGTCTGTCCATAGATCTTGATCAGCCTGGCGTAGTCCACATCGGCGCCGAACGCGGTTTCAACCGCCTCAATGTACGGCTTGTGCCCATCGGTCGTGATCTGCACTCGGTTCTTTAGGCGCTGCGCTACGTCGCAGACAAACGCCTTGGCGGCATCGCCGTCACGGCTGCCGAAGAACCACGAAACTGCTAGCTTGGTGTCGGCGCAGATCGCCGTCCACGTCCATACGTCGCCAGCGTCGCCACTCGCCTTCATCTCAGCCGGAGCGTTCTTCGCCTTGGTATAGACGAAGGCCCAGATCTCATCGAGCTGCAAGCGCTTGCACGGCAGATCGCGAAGCGCCTGGTTCTGATACTCGGCGCAGGCACGGCCCGCGTCCTCCAGCAGCTTCACGATGGTGTTCTTGCTGGCCCCGGTCAGGCGCGCGATGGCGCGGATGCTCATGCCCTCGACCATCATCCCGAGGATCTGTGTGCGCTTCTGGCTAGTCAGCTTGTTCATACTGACCATTATGCTTGAATTGAGAGACATCTTCAATACAATTTTTACACTATGTGTAATAGTGGTATTGACTACGGATGGTATGAGGGCATATAAGGAACATCCATGGACGTCGAGTTCAAAGACGAGTCCTTGGACCGCCTAGAAACCGAAGCCGGGCATAGCGCCGGCTTCGGAGACGCAGTGGTGAAGGCGTTTCGAAAGCGAATGCAGCAGATCAGAGCCGCAACCGATGAAAGGACCTTTTACGCGCTTCGGTCGTTGCACTTCGAAAAGCTGAAGGGGGACCGCGAAGGGCAATTCTCAATGCGCCTTAACGATCAGTGGAGGCTGATCATTGAACTCAGAGGCGAAGCGCCAAGGAAGACGGTCTATGTCATCGAGATCACGGACTACCACTGACGGGGGAGTGGAAACATGTTGAACCGGATGCCGGCAGAGGTTTTCTCACCAGGCGAGTTCATTCGCGAGGAGCTAGAGGCTCGCGGCTGGACGCAGGGAGACCTTGCCGAAATTCTCGATCGGCCGTTGAGGCTCGTTAATGAGCTGATCCAGGGCAAGAAGCAGATCACACCCGAAACTGCTCGAGGCTTGGCAGAGGCATTCGGGACAGACGCGCTTTACTGGATGAATCTTGACAGTGCATATCGGCTAGCAAGCACGGCAGCACCAGACGCCGCTGTGTCGCGCCGCGCCAAGCTTTTTTCTCGATACCCAATTCGGGAAATGGCGAAGCGTGGCTGGATGGAGCCGTCTGAGAACGTCGATGTTCTTGAACATCGCGTCTGTCGCTTCTTTGCTATCAACGACATTGATGAAGAGCCAGCGTTTGCTCATGCAGCAAAGGCGTCGCAATACGATGAACGAACTCCAATTCAATTGGCATGGCTCTTTCGGGCAAAGCAACTTGCAGAGGCTGTGAGCGCCTCGCCATACGCGGAGCGCAATTTAAGAGGGGCACTCCGGAAGCTTAAGGAGCTTCTTATTGCTCCGGAGGAGATCAGACAGGTTCCCAAGCTTCTGGCGGATGCTGGCGTGCGCTTTGTCATCGTCGAGTTTTTGCCGGGAGCAAAGATTGACGGAGCGGCATTCTGGCTAAATGACTCGCCTGTGATCGCTATGTCGCTTCGGTTCGATAGAGTTAATAACTTCTGGTTTGTTCTGCGGCATGAAATCGAGCACATCCTAAATCGTGATGGTCAGGGAGGCGTGGTTGTAGATGTTGAACTAACCGAAAGCCTTCAAAGAAAGGATTCTCTCCCTCCCGAGGAGGTTAGGGCGAACACAGAAGCGGCAGAGTTTATTGTGCCCTCTGCCGAACTAGACAATTTCATAACGCGAGTCAGGCCGCTCTATTCAGAAGAACGGATCCTCTTGTTTGCTCGGCGAATTGGCGTGCATCCGGGGCTTGTCGTGGGTCAATTGCAACATCGCGACGAAGTTCCATACACGCATTTTCACAAGCAGCTAACAAAAGTCAGGCACATCATTTCCCAAACCGCATTGACGGATGGTTGGGGCAACGTGCCGCCCGTTGGGGGCGCTAACGGAGCATAAGATGGCGACTCTTACCGAACAGTTGCAGCGATTGGTTTCCGATTATCGGGCATCCGGTCAGCCCTGGCCGGCTAGTAGTCAGCAGATGGCGGAGTGGGCCGTAAGCCATGACCGCTATCAACTCACTCGAGGGATGGCGATCAGCCAATGTGCCGAGCGACTAGCTCGGGCGATGCGCCTTGAGCATGTGCGAGACCATCGAGGGCGTAGCATTAGGAAGTACTACGCTGCACGCATGAAGCGGGACGGCAGGCAGGAGACCTTATGGGGAGATTTGAACTCCGAAAGGCCCTTCATGGAGGTGGCCGTTGCGAATCGCCGGAATCAGATCCTTGGCGAATGCCGGCAATTGAAAACCGACGTTGATAGTTATAACGAGCGGCAGTCGGCTGATCGGCCCATCCAAGTCGAGTTCAATTTCACCATTGACCTTGAGGAACTAGAGCAGCTCAGCGAAGTCGCCTAAGACTTCTTCCAGCGGGCTTGTGCGGCAATCTTGGCAATTTCCGCGCGCTGCTCCGGGGTCAGCTTCATGGCTCGCGCACGGCCCCCTTTGGGGCCGCCCGCCTTACCCCTGGCTACCGCGACCGGGCTCCGTTTATCTTCAATGGCATCATCCACCTGGCCGGTGGCGATATCGACGATCAGCTTGCCGAGCTGGAGCGGGTCGCGCGGACGTTTCAGGCGCTTCGTGACCATTAGGGCTTGATCTCGGTGGAGGGCTTCCGCAGGTGAAAGAGCGGGATATTCGATTGGCTCCAGGATGCCATTTCCTTCCCACACTTGGAGCAGCTAGCGGAGTCCGAATCTCGCTGACTGCTTTTTGAGTAGGTTATGTCGTATTCAGCCCCACAATGAGGGCATGTGTGATGGTCTTTCCACATGCCTACACTATGAGGGCGGCCGCTCCCCAGCGCAACGAAGGCCGAAATCGAAACTGACCCACTACCCAATTAGGCTAAGCCGGCTCCAGGCAAGGCCGGCGGCTTGCCGGTGGGCGGCTCCGGGCGCTATATCCCGAATGACCGGCCGGTGGCGGAAGAGGGGCGTCGAGCAGTGTCTTATGAGCCAAGGCCGGAAGCACCCGGCCGACCGCGTGACGGCGCATGACGAACACGCCGGCCCTGAGCGAGGATGACGGCGCCATCCTCGATGCCCTCGATCGCTTCCTCGCCCGCGAAGTGAAGCCGAAGGTACAGGCGCTCGAGCATGACGACATCTATCCCGCCGAGATCGTGGCGAAGATGGCGGAGCTCGGCCTGTTCGGCGCCACCATCGCCACGCGCCATGGCGGTCTAGGCCTCACCGCACTCACCTACGCCGCCATCGTCGAACGGGTGAGCCGGGTGTGGATGTCCTTGGCCGGCATCTTCAACTCGCACCTGATCCTGGCCGCGATCGTCGAGCGCTTCGGCACCGATGCCCAGCGCGCCGATCTCTTGCCGCGCTTTGCCTCGGGCGCGCTCCGCGGCGGTCTCGCGCTCACCGAACCCGATTGCGGCACCGATCTGCAGGCGATCCGCACCACGGCCAAGCGCGAGGGCGACCATTACCGCGTCAACGGCACCAAGACCTGGATCTCCAACGGCATCCACGGCTCCTGCTTCGCGCTCCTGGTCAAGACCGACCCCGCTTCCGAGCCGCGCCACCGCGGCATGTCGATGCTGATCGCCGAAAAGGGCCCGGGCTTCACCGTCGGCCGCAAGCTGGAGAAGCTCGGCTACAAGGGCATCGATACCGCCGAGCTGGCCTTCTCCGACTACAAGGTGCCGGCCGAAAGGCTGATCGGCGGCGTCGAGGGTCAGGGAATGAAGCAGGCCTTGGGCGGACTCGAGCTGGGGCGCATCAACGTCGCCGCCCGCGGCGTCGGCGTGGCGGCGGCGGCACTCGATGAGGCGCTTGCCTACGCCGCGGTGCGCAAGACCTTCGGCAAGCCGATCCAGGAGCACCAGGCGATCCAGCTGAAGCTCGCCGACATGGCAACCCGGGTCGAGGCCGCCCGCCTGCTGACCGAGGCCGCCGCCCGCGTCTATGACCGGGGCGAGCGCTGCGATCTGGAGGCCGGCATGGCCAAGCTCTTCGCCAGCGAAGCCGCCGCCCTGAACGCGCTGGAAGCCATGCGCGTCCATGGCGGCTACGGCTATTCGAAGGAATTCATCGTCGAGCGCCTGTATCGCGACGCGCCTCTGCTCTTGATCGGCGAAGGCACCAACGAGATCCAACGCCTCATCATCGCCCGGCAGCTGATCGAGCGCCGCAAGGGATGAGCGACTGGGCCCAACGATGCCCCCACCCCAGCCCTCCCCCAACAAGTTGGGGGAGGGAGTTACGAGTGCATGCGTTCTTGTCCCCTCCTCCACCGTCAGGTGGGGGAGGGTTAGGGTGGGGGCACTCCAAAGCGGCATCTAAGGGAGTGCGACCGTGACTGACCCAATCGGCCTGGCGCAGGGCTTGACCAATTACGGCGACCCGGACTTCGCCCTCTATCTCCGCCGCTCCTTCGCCAAGTCCATGGGCTACTCCGACGCCATCCTGGCGCAGCCGGTGGTCGGCATCGTCAATACCTGGAGCGGTTTCAACAACTGCCACCGCCAGGTGCCCGACCTGGTGGAGGCGGTGAAGCGCGGCGTGCTGGCGGCGGGCGGGCTCCCCATGGTGTTTCCCACGATCTCGTTGGGCGAGGTGTTCCTGTCGCCGACCAGCCTCATGTTCCGCAACCTCATGGCGATCGACACCGAGGAGATGATCAAGGCGCAGCCGATGGATGCGGTGGTGGCGATCGGCGGCTGCGACAAGACCGTGCCGGCGCAGCTCATGGGTCTGGCCTCGGCCGGCCGGCCGGCGATCCAGCTTCTGGTCGGGCCGATGCTGACCCATCGCTATCACGGCGAGCGCTTGGGCGCCTGCACCGATTGCCGGCGCTTCTGGGCGAAGTTCCGGGCCGGCGAGGTCGCCCGCGAGGAGATCGACCGGATCGAAGGCGGCCTTGCCACCACGGCCGGCACCTGCGCGGTCATGGGTACGGCCTCCACCATGGCGGCGATCGCCGAGACCTTGGGCATGACCTTGCCCGGCACCGCGGCCATTCCCGCCGTCCATGCCGACCGGCTCAGGGCGGCGGAGGCCACGGGGCGCGCCGCCCTGGAGATCGCGCGAACGAGGCTCACGCCGGACAAGATCATCACCGAGCGCTCGATCGAGAACGCCATCCGCGTGCTCTTGGCCATCGGCGGCTCGACCAACGCCATCGTGCATCTAGCCGCCGTGGCCGGCCGCGTCGGCGCCGGCATCGATTTGAAGCGCTTGAACGAGCTCAGCGACACCACGCCGGTCATCGTCGATCTGAAGCCGACCGGACAGCATTACATGGAGGATCTGTTCGTCGCCGGCGGCATCGGCGCGGTCTTGCGCGAGCTCCGCCCGCTGCTGCACACCGATTGCCTGACGGTGACCGGCGAGACCTTGGGCGAGCGCCTGGATGCCGCCGATGGCTTCGTCGACCGCGCCGTGGTGCGCCCGCTCACCGACCCGCATCTTCCCTATGGCGGCCTGGTGGCGTTGTTCGGCTCGCTCGCCCCCGACGGCGCCATCCTCAAGCGGTCCGCCGCCGACCCCAAGCTGTTCGAGCGCGAGGCGAGGGTGGTGGTGTTCTCATCCCTAGAAGATCTGTCGGCGCGCATCGATGCGCCCGATCTGGAGGTAACACCCGACGACGCGTTGGTCTTGCAGCATGCTGGTCCCAAGAGTGCCTCGGGCATGCCGGAAGCGGGATACCTGCCGATCCCAACGAAGCTGGCGCGCGCCGGCGTCAAGGACATGCTGCGCATCTCGGATGCGCGCATGAGCGGCACCGCCTACGGCACCATCGTCTTGCATGTGGCGCCCGATGCGGCGAGCGGCGGCCCCCTGGGCCTGGTCAAGACCGGCGATCGCATCCGCATGAGCGTGAACGAGCGCCGCCTCGATCTCCTGGTCGATCCGGCGGAATTGAAGCGCCGCAAGGCCGCGCCGGCGCCCCGGCCCGAGCGCGGCTATCGCCGGCTTTATTGGGACGAGGTGCTGCAGGCGCCCTTGGGCTGCGACTTCGATTTCCTGAGACGACATCCGACCAGAAGCTGAGGGAGCTCCCATGCCCCAGAGCAACAGCGAGGGCCTCGCCCGCTGGCGGCTCAAGGCGCAGGATCCGATCCTGACGGTCCTCGCCATCGTGTTTGCGCTCGAGTCGTTTCTGAATCCGGCCCTCCAGGCCGCCAGCCCCGCGGTGGCGGATCTCTTCAGCAACATCCTGGTGCTGTTGGTGGTGGCCGCCGTGTTCGTGCTGCCGCTGGGCTTTATCGCGGTCGGTGCCGTGCTGGCGGCGTTCGTCGTCAGCGCCGGCCTTTCCTTGGGCCTGGTTCACCCCTCTCCCGCCGTTGCGGCACATCTGCACGCCGCCTCATACTTCGTTTTCATGGGCGTGCTGATCTTCCTCGTCGGCAAGGCCGTGTTCGCCAGCGGTCGCATCACCTATCATCGCGTGCTCGGCGCCGTCGTGCTCTATCTGGCGATCGGCACGATCTTCGTCGGTGCCTACGAGCTCGTCACTTCGCTGGATCCGGGTGCCTTCGCCGGCATTCCCCCAGAGAGCGACCCGCGCGCGGTTGGTGCCAGCCTCACCTATTTCAGCTATGTGACGCTCACCTCGACCGGCTTCGGCGACATCGCGCCGGTGCATCCGGCCGCCCGCAGCCTGGTCAATCTGGAAGCCGTCATCGGCCAGGTGTTTCCGGCGACGATCTTCGCCAGGATCGTCACTCTGCAGCTCGCGCCGGGGCCTGGCCAGGATCGATCGTGAGGTGCTCCGGCCTGGCGGGTTCTCAGCGTGGGCTCGCCCGCATGGCCTGGATCATGTCGCCGAACTGCAGGAGATCGAGGGACGCGCTTCAGTACTTCTTGCCGTTCTTGCGGGTGAAGTGGCTGCTGACCTTGGCTGGCGGCAGGTGCAGGTCGACATCGGAATAGTGGCAGGCATCGCCCGCCTCGCGGTTGCCGACCTCGAGGTAGACCGCGGTCTTGCGGCCGCGATTGATGAAATGGTGACCGTCCGCCTTGCCGGCGGGGAAGCCCGCCGCCATGCCGGGTTTGAGCACCTGCTTGCCGGCCTCGCTCACCAAGGTGAGCTCGCCCTCCAGCACATAAACGAACTCGTCCTCGCGGGTGTGCCAATGGCGCTGGGAGGACCAGGCGCCGGGCTCGAGCTCGACCAAGTTGACGCCGAAGGCCTGCAAGCCCACGGCATCGCCCAGCGTCCGCTTCGCGCGGGCCATGCAGGGATCGCGGTAGGGCTTGGGATAGCCCGAGCCCCGGCGCGGGACAATCGAGCTCGGGTCGAGAGCGGGCAGGCTGAGCTTAGTGCGGGGCTTGGGCATAGTCGTCCGCTCTCTCCCGGTTCCTCGCCTCAGCCCTTGGGCTGGGGCACGATGCGCAAATAAGGCTTCGGCGACTTCCAGCCGGCGGGATATTTCTGCTTTGCCTGCTCGTCGGAGACCGCCGGCACGATGATGACATCCTCGCCCTGCTTCCAATTGACCGGTGTCGCCACCTGGTGCTTGGCCGTCAGCTGGCAGGAGTCCAGGAGCCGGAGCACCTCGTCGAAGTTCCGCCCCGAGCTCATGGGATAGGTCAGCATCGCCTTGATCTTCTTGTCCGGCCCGACGATGAAGACCGAGCGGACGGTCAGATTGTCGACCGCGGTGCGGCCCGCCGAGGTGCTTCCGGAGCTCTCCGGCAGCATGTCGTAGAGCTTGGCGACCGCGAGCTCGGAATCGCCGATCATCGGATAGGTCACCTTGGAGCCTTGCGTCTCCTCGATATCCTTCGACCATTTGACGTGATCGGCGACCGGGTCGACGCTGAGCCCGATGATCTTGGTGTTGCGCTTGTCGAACTCCGGCTTGAGCCGCGCCATGTAGCCGAGCTCGGTGGTGCAGACCGGTGTGAAGTCCTTCGGGTGGGAGAACAGGATCGCCCAGCCGCTGCCGATCCAATCATGGAACTTGATGTCGCCCTGGGTGGTCGTCGCGGAGAAATCCGGGGCGACGGAGTTGATGCGAAGAGTCATGGGACCTCCCTCGTTCGATTGAGTGTGCCAAGCGATGGGATCGCTTGCCGAGCGCGGACGATATCAGCTATCCGCCGCCGGAAACAATTGCGCGGATGCGCCTCCGCGCGATGCGACAATGGGCTAGCTAAATTATCGACTTAGCGGAGTTTTTGTTGCCGTCGGACCGCCAAGGGACGGATACTGCCCGGCGTAATCCCGGGGCATCCTTCCATGCTGGTCTTCCGGCAGCTCTTCGACCCGCAATCATCCACCTACACCTATCTCCTCGGCGATGGGTCGAGCCACGAGGCGATCCTCATCGATCCCGTCTTCGAGCAGGCCCAGCGCGATACGGCACTTCTCCGCGAGCTCGGCCTCAAGCTCGCCCTCACCTTGGAGACCCATGTGCACGCCGACCACGTGACCGGCGCCTGGGCGATCAAGGAGCGCCAGGGCAGCCGCATCGCGCTGGCGGCGGCGTCCGGGGCCGAGGGCGCCGACCGCTACCTCAAGGATCGCGAGCGGGTGAATTTCGGCCGCCGCTACCTTCAGGTGCGGCTCACACCCGGACATACGGGCGGCTGCGCCAGCTACGTTCTCGATGACGAGACCATGGCGTTCACCGGCGACTGCCTGCTCATTCGCGGCTGCGGGCGCACCGATTTCCAGGACGGCGATGCGCGCTCCCTCTATCGCTCCGTGCATGCGCAGATCTTCTCGCTGCCGGAGACCTGCCTCCTCTATCCCGGACACGACTATCGCGGCCTCACGGTCACCAGCGTCGGAGAGGAGCGGCGCTTCAACCCGCGCTTGGGCGGTCAGCTGAGCGAGGACGATTTCGTCGGCTTCATGTGCAATCTGGGCCTGGCCCATCCCAAGCAAATGGCGGTCGCCGTGCCGGCCAACCTCAAATGCGGACGACGCGAAGAAGCCGCACCCGCCGCGGTGCCGTCCTGGGGACCGCTCACCTTCACCTTCGCCGGCATCTGGGAGGTGGAGCCCCATTGGGTCGAAGAGCACTTGCGAGAGGTGCTGGTCCTGGACGTGCGCGAGGAGGACGAATATTGCGGGCCGCTCGGCCATATCCCGGGATCGCGGCTCGTGCCGCTGGGAATGCTGGGCGAGGCGGCTTCCGGCCTTCCCCGGGACAAGCCGATCGTCGCGGTCTGCCGTGCCGGCGGCCGCTCGGCTCAGGCGACGCAGATCCTGAAGCGCGCCGGTCTCGCCGATGCAGCCAATCTCGCCGGCGGCATGCTGCGCTGGCGGGCCTTGCGCCTCATCACCGAGGGCGCGGTCGAGTAGGCGAGCCCTGATCGAGAAGGTCGATGGAAACGGGCACCTGCACGTCGATCGTGCGTCCTTCGACGAGCTCAGGATGAGGGAGATTGTGCGTCGCAGAAAGATCGGCATGGAAGAAAGAAAAACCTCATCCTGAGCTCGTCGAAGGACGCACGGAAGCGGTCCAAGACACCATCATGCATTGAGGAATGTCTCGCTCAGGACACGAGGAGTCTATCCGAGCAACGGACGGCTTTTAGCCTCACTCCACGCCGCCGAGATCGGCCAGATGCGCGGGCGCGGCGGGGATCCCGGCGATCTCGGTGATGAGCTTGTTGAGGATGGCGTTGGCGAAATCCTCGTAGCGGGTAATGGCGATGACGAAGGCGCCTGGGCCGCCGATGACGTTGTCGCGGTAGTAGATGTCGAGGTCCGGCTCGAGGCTGAGGATCGGCAGACCGTTGATGCCGATGCCGGCGGCAACCGCTTCGTCGCGCGCCTGGCTCGCCGGCCGCCCGCGGTTATTGGCGCCGTCGCCCGAGACGTCGATGATGCGCCGCCCGGCGGCAAAGCCGCTGGTGAGATGCAGCCTCACGCCGTGGTCGATGGCGCCGCTGACCGAGGTGCCGCCGCTGAAGAGGTGCCGCGGCGCGGCGGCGATCGCATTGGAGAAGGCCAGGGCCGAGGCCGTATCCTTGATCAGCGACCATTTGACCACCTCGATGATCATGCCGGGGCCGGTCCACTGAAACATGGTGACGGCGATCGCCTGGTTGCGGCCGGACCGGATCGCCTGGAGCACCTTCGGATTGGCGAAGGCGGCGGCATAGCCCTGCTTCTGCAGCTCGAAGCGGGCCTGGTTGACGCTGCCCGAGGCATCGACCGCAAGCACGAGCTGCAGGTCGGTGGCGGTCCCTTGCGCGTCCGCCCGCAGCACCGGCGCCAGGACGAAGGCGGCGAGGAGGCCGATCAGGACGACGCGGCCGAAGCCGGTACGGCCGCGAGGTCGTGGTCTGGCAGGATGGATCATCCGTCACGCCTTTCATGCGCGGGCGGGGAGGGTCGGGGGGGGGGTGGGGCCCCACCCC